>CAYROB010000096.1:0-5587 GCA_964425775.1 uncultured Carnobacteriaceae bacterium | reverse complement strand
AATATTGTTTTTTTAATGAAATGATACACCCGGGTGTGTTATAATAGAGAAATGAATGGAGTGAGCCAAATGACACAGAATATGAAACTTGTCATTATTACTGGAATGAGTGGAGCAGGTAAAACTGTTGCGATTCAGAGTTTTGAAGATATGGGCTATTACTGTATTGACAATATGCCCCCAACTTTACTACCAACTTTTTTGAAATTAATTAATGAAAACCAGCAAGTTCAAAAGATTGCACTTGTTATGGATTTAAGATCTGAGCTATTTATTGAAGAAATCGATGAGGCGATAAATTATTTAGAAAGCAAGCCAGCTATCGACACACAGATTTTATATTTAGATACACAGGTAAAAGAATTAGTATCTCGTTATAAAGAAACAAGAAGATCGCATCCAATGGCCAAACAAGGTCGAACAATTGATGGCATTAAAAAAGAGAAAAAATCATTAGAACGAATTAGAAGTCAAGCAAGTGTCTATATCGATACAACGGATGTGACGCCAAGAGAGTTGCGTACGCAATTAATGGATAAGTTTGCCAAGTCCGATAATGAGCCGTTCCGTGTTGAATTAGTCTCATTTGGCTTTAAAAATGCTATTCCCATTGATGCGGATGTTGTGATGGATGTACGCTTTTTGCCGAATCCATTTTACGATGAAAAATTAAGACCTCTAAGAGGGACAGATAAAGCCGTTTATGATTTTGTGATGAATCAACCAGAAACAGAAGAGTTTTATCGTTTATTTATGAATTTAATCGAGTACACCCTGCCCGGTTATCGCCGCGAAGGCAAGAGTAGTGTAACGATTGGGGTTGGCTGTACTGGTGGGCATCACCGCTCAGTTGCTTTAGTTGAAAGAATGTATAAACAAATTGACGCACTAGGGTATCCAGTCAATTTAACCCATCGAGATATCAACATCATTAAGGAGTCCAAGGTGAGGTCATGAAAATATATCGCCCTAAAAAATATCGGCCCAAAATAACAGTCATTGGTGGTGGAACAGGGTTACCTGTTCTATTAAGTAGCTTAAAAAAGCAAGATGTGGATGTTACTGCGATTGTGACTGTTGCAGATGATGGAGGAAGCAGTGGACTTTTACGAAAAATGTTTAATACAGTCCCGCCAGGAGATTTGCGTAATGTCTTGATTTCCTTGAGTGATATTCCTGAAAAGCAAAAAGAGATTTTCCAGTATCGTTTTCAGTCGGAAGATCCAACTTTAGATGGTCATTCGCTTGGAAATTTAATTATCTTGGCGACGTCAGAAATGCAGGGAAGTATCTATGAAGCCATTCAATTGTTGGCTAAAATGATGCATGTAGAGGGAAATATTTATCCAGCCTCTGAGGAGCCGCTCAATTTACATGCACGCTATACAGATGGGTCAATTGGGATTGGTGAGTCAAAAATTGCTCGCCCAGACAAAACGATTGAATATGTAACTGTTTCTACAACAAACCAAGAAGATCGATCATTGAAGCCAGGACGCAAGGTGATTTCATCAATAATGGATGCCGATATGGTTGTCTTAGGTCCGGGATCACTTTACACAAGTATTCTCCCATCACTAATGATTCCTAAAGTCGGACAGGCTATTATTGAAACGGATGCACAAGTTGTGTACATTAGTAACATCATGACGCAAATGGGGGAAACAGAAGGTTTTTCAGATGCCAATCATGTTGAAGCACTTTGTTCCCACTTGGGGGCAGATTTTATTGACACTGTTTTAGTAAATAATGCCGAGGTCCCGAAAGATCACGTAGCGAAAATTTCAAGTGATGAGTACCTCTACCAAGTTAGTCATGACTTTAAACGACTGCAAGAAAAAGTGCCGATGGTTATATCCAATGACTTTTTAAATATCACTGAAAAAGGTGTTTATCACGATGGGGAATTAGTAGTAGAAGAGATTCTGCGGGCTGCCTCTTTTGATTATCGAAATTTAAGAAACTAAAATAGAGCGGATGCTTTATGACAGTGAATATAGAAGGAGCTGATGGCATGTCTTATGCATCAGAAGTAAAAAAAGAATTAACGATGCTTGAAGTCCATCCGGAGCACGCAAAAGCTGAACTAGCTGCTTTAATCCGTTTAAATGGTGAGATTACCTATCGAAACAATCGAATTAGCCTGACTGTTCAAACAGAAAATGCAGCGATTGCTAGAAGGATCTATTCTTTAATCAAAGACTTATTTGATTTACAAGTAGAGGTCAGTGTTCGGCGCCGAATGAAATTAAAGAAAAACAATGTGTATTTTATGCGCTTAATGAAAGATGCTGAAAGTGTCTTGCGCGAGTTGGAAATTTGGCAAGCAATGATGGAAGATATGAATATGCCGGGATCGATTAAGGAAAATGAACAGAAAGCTCGCTCGTATCTGAGAGGCGCTTTTTTGGCCAGGGGCTCTGTGAATAGTCCTGAGACAAGTAGCTACCATTTAGAGATTCATTCAACGAGTGAAGCGGTCAATGAAGATAACTTTGATTTAATGAATATGTTTGATTTGAATCCACGGATACATGAGCGGAGAAATGGGGGCTATATGACGTATTTAAAGGAAGCTGAGAAAATAGCGGACTTTTTAGGGATTATCGGCGCCAATAACAGCTTGTTTCGTTTTGAAGATATCCGGATTGTGCGCGATATGCGAAACTCAGTAAACCGTTTAGTGAATTGTGAACAAGCCAATTTAAATAAAACGGTCGATGCAGCGACGCGGCAAATAGAAGCCATTTTATTAATTGATAAGGAAGTTGGCTTAGAGAATCTAGATGAAAAAACAGAAGAGATTGCGCGGACGCGCTTGGAAAATCCAGAAGCGAGTCTAAAAGAATTGGGTGAGCTTGTACCGAGTCAACCCATTTCTAAGAGTGCAGCGAACCATCGCATGCGTAAAGTTACGAAATTAGCGGAGGAAATCGCAAATAATTAAACAATACTTAATTTAAAGTGTCTTATTTGACCTTTACTGACTATAAGCGATATAATTCATTATAGTGTAATAAAAAAAGATTGAATCACATTAGGAGGAAGTTTAATGGTATTAGTACCTACAGTAATTGAACAATCACCAAGAGGCGAACGTGCTTATGATATTTACTCGCGTTTATTGAAAGACCGAATCATTATGTTAAGTGGAGAGATTAATGATGCCGTTTCAAATACAATTGTGGCCCAGTTGTTATTTTTAGATGCACAAGATCCTGATAAGGATATTTTCTTATACATTAACTCACCAGGTGGAAGTGTAACAGCCGGCATGGCAATTTACGATACAATGAACTTTGTGAACGCGGATGTTCAAACAATTGTTATCGGAATGGCCGCTTCAATGGGAAGCTTACTTGCAACAGCAGGTGCCGAAGGAAAACGCTACGCACTACCGAACTCTGAAATTATGATTCACCAGCCATTAGGTGGCGTACAAGGACAAGCAACAGAGATTGATATTGTTGCAAGACATATTTTAAAAACAAGAGAAAAGCTGAATATTATTTTAGCAAAACATACTGGTCAGCCGATTGAAGTGATTGAGAAAGATACAGAGCGAGACAATTACTTATCAGCAAAAGAAGCAAAAGAATATGGCTTAATTGATGAAATTGTTGAGAACTCTAAAAGAATAAAAGAATAAATTATAATAAAATCTACCCTAAAAAGAAAAGGGTAGATTTTTTTTTAAGATGTGTAAGAGCTTACGGTTGATTTGAGTGAGAGTAAGCGCTATAGTAATTGGAGGGAGAGTTTACAAAACGATGGAGTGGGCCCAAAAAAGTCCCTGTTATAAAATTGATGGTTGATATTTGTCCCACTTAGTGTTATATTATTTAATGTGGCAGAGGAGAGGAAGACCATAATGTTAAAGATAATTAAAAAAGTACTCCCCGATGCTTATGAGTTACTGTTAAGACGCAATCGAATTTTAGAAGTCATTAAGCAGGAAGGTCCAATTGGACGAAGACTGTTGTCAGAAAAAGTCAACCTGACCGAAAGAATTATACGGAATGAAGTCAAGATTCTAAAAAGTCAAAAGCTCATCTCAACAACAAAATCAGGAATGAAGTTAACGAAGGAAGGTCTTCAAACATTAGAAGAACTGACTAAGTTTTTAGACGATGATTGCTATCTATCTAATTTAGAAAAGAAATTAGCAAGCTATTTAAATATCAAAGCTTGTAGCATTGTTCCTGGTGATTTAGATGTTGATCCTAAAGTTCTTACACTAATGGGGGACAAAACGGTTGAGATTATGGATTATCTACTGGGTGAAGGCAAACAAATTGTCACTGTCATGGGTGGAACGACTTTAAATGAAGTAGCCAACCAGATGGATCCTGAATTAGGAAATAATCGAGACTTACTTTTTGTGCCAGCGCGTGGTGGTTTGGGTGACGATGCAGTAATCGAAGCGAATGTTATTGCGCAAAGAATGGCTGAACAAACAGGTGGTCATGGTCACGGACTTTATGCGCCGGAACATGTTCACAAAGATATTCACAAAGAATTGCTGAAAGAGCCAGAAATAAAGAAAACGTTGTTATTAATTGAAAAAGCTTCGTTAATTTTGTATAGTATAGGTAACCCTATTATTATGGGGAAACGACGTGGTCTGGATAAAGATACAATAAAATTACTCGAAGAAAGAGGAGCTGTTGCAGAAGCCTTTGGTGAGTTTATAGATGAACAAGGTGAAATTGTTCTGAAGTTACCAAATATAGGTTTGCAATCTTCTTCTCTGAATAAAATAAAGAACATTTTAACAGTGGCTGGTGGAAAAGGTAAAGCCTTGGCAATCAGTTCATATTTAAAGACTGCTCCATCGCATACGTGGCTAATTACGGATGAAGCAGCGGCAAAAGAGATTTTAAATGGGGGACACCCTTTAAAATAAAAAATGTAACTAAAATTTATTAGGAGGAATTTATTAATGACAGTAAAAGTAGCAATTAATGGTTTTGGACGTATTGGACGTTTAGCATACCGTCGTATAACAGAATTACAAGAAGCAGGAGAAACAAACCTTGAAGTAGTAGCAGTAAACGACTTAACAAGTAATGCTGACTTAGCATATTTATTAAAATATGATACAGCACAAGGAGTTTTCCATAAAGAAGTAACATCAGACGATGACTCAATCCTAATTGATGGTAAAGCAGTTAAAGCATTTGCAGAGCCAGATGCAAGCAAGTTACCATGGGGCGACCTAAACATTGATATCGTATTAGAGTGTACAGGTTTCTACACAAGTAAAGAAAAAGCAAATGCACACGTTGAAGCAGGAGCGAAGAAAGTAATTATTTCTCAGCCAGCACCAGATGCAGAAACAAAAATGATTGTTTTTGGTGTAAACGAAGATACAGTTGATGCAGACGATGTAATTATCTCAGCAGCATCATGTACAACAAACTGTCTAGCACCAATGGTTAAAGTATTGTCAGATGAGTACGGAGTTCAGCATGGTCTAATGTCAACAATTCATGCGTACACAGCTACTCAATCAATACAAGATGCACCAGGTGGACGTAAGAACCGTGCAGGAGCACAAAACGCGATTCCAGCATCAACAGGAGCA
>CAYROB010000095.1:834-5589 GCA_964425775.1 uncultured Carnobacteriaceae bacterium | reverse complement strand
ATTCAGAAGAAACAGAAACTATAGCTGAAGAATCAGAAGAAGAACCAGAAGAAACAGTCGAAAGTGAAACAAGCGTCAACGAAAATGCGCCACTTGATACGGGCCATGCAGTCGATTATAGTAATGGTTCTGCTGACCGAGTAGCAATTAAAGCGAAAGTTATGGAAGCGACTGGTTTAGGGAATGATCTAATTGAAAACTGGGTAGGGAATAATGGACCAGGGCGTGTAACGGCCGATGTTTATAGTCCCGATAAATCAGAAGTTTATCGAGTGTATTTACAATATGGCGAAGGAGACTGGCACGTAACAAGTTATGAAAGCTTAAAGTCAATCCCATAAAATTAGACATAACGAATAGAGAGGAGCCTGATGGTGAAAAATATCGATAAACATTTTGATATTGCTCAGGAGATCATACAGATGACTGAAAAAGAAATGAAAGACTTACCACCTGTAAATATTTTGGTGATTGGGAAGAGTGGTGTTGGTAAAAGTACATTAATTAATACAATATTTCGTGAAAAAATTGCCGCAACGGGAATTGGCAAGCCAGTGACTAAACACTTGCAGCGAATTGCTAGAAAAGATGTACCAATCACAATCTATGATTCTAGAGGGTTAGAGCTATCACCAGAAGTTCAAGGGCAAGTTCGTGAAGAAGTCTTTTCTCTAGTGGAAGATAAAAAAGATAGTGATGAAGAAATCCATTTAGCTTATTATTGTATTCAAGCCACTTCATCACGAATAGAAGAAGAGGAAATAAAGTTAATTGAGGACATATCCCAAAAAATCCCAGTAATTATTGTATTAACTCAATCAATTGGTGAGCAGTCAAAAGAATTTCATGAGTATATTGAAAATATGAATATTGATGCAGTAGCTGTTCAAAGTGTTTTAGCTCAGCCTTACGTCATCACCAAAGACTACACAGTAGAAGCCTTTGGATTAAAGGAATTGATTCATCAAACATTCAGCCTTTTGCCAGATGAAGTGCAAAAATCTTTTACAAACGCCCAGCGAATTGATATCGAACGAAAAGTTAAGAGTGCTCAAAGCTGGGCACGACGATATATTGCAACTTCTTTTGGTGTCGGCTTTGTTCCAATTCCTTTTTCTGATGCATCACTTCTAGTGCCGATGCAAGTCGCTTTATTAGCACATATTACGGTAATATTTGGTATCCCCATCGATCGGGCAACGATGCTCAGTATTATCGCAGCAGTTGGTGGAACTGGATCAGCAACAGTTATTGGCCGTTCTGTTGTCTCGAATGCCTTTAAGTTTATTCCAGGAATTGGTACAGTAGTGGGTGGAATAATAAGCGGAACAACTGCATCGGTTGTCACGCAAGCACTAGCTTCTAGTTATATTCAAGTTTTAAAATACCTATCGGAAAATGACTTAATGGAAAAAGAAACAACGACAGATAAAATTATTGAGTTGATGCAAAAAGAATTTGGAAAGTATATTAATAAGAATAAAAACAAATTACAAAGTGAGTCTGAATCACTTGAAACAAAAGAAAGTGGACCATTTGAAAAGATAGCCGTTGGTAAACGAACGCTTAATAAATTTATAGATAAACTTAAAACAAAATTTTAATATCTTTTATCTAAAAAGGTAGAATCCAAGAAAAATAAGGTGTGATAGTATGGAAAGTCTTTCTCAATATGTAAATCATTTAAAAGAAAAAAATGTGCGAATGACCTCCCAAAGACATGCTATATTGGCATATTTAGTAGATGGAAATAGACATCCGACCGTCAATGAAATTTATGATGACTTAAAAGAAGAGTTCCCAATAATGAGTGTGGCAACCATTTATAATAATCTAAAGTTTTTTAAAGAGGCCGGTATTTTACAAGAACTACCCTTCGGTGATGGGTCAAGTCGCTTTGATTTAACGACAATTGATCATTATCATACGATTTGTCGAGTGTGTGGAAAGATTGAAGACTTCCACTATCCGGCATTAAAAGCAAGCAGCGAATTACAAGAAGAGTTGAATGAATTTAAAGTTGAAAAGTATAATTTAGAACTAATTGGTCTATGTAAAGAGTGTCAAGCACGACTACAGCAATAAGTCAGGAGCAAAATATGGATAAGATATTCATTATAATTAATCCAAGTGCGGGTGATGAGAAGGGTTTAGAGCTCGTTGAATCCTTAGAAGCTATTTACAAGGGCAAAGGAATAGAGACTAAAATTTATAAAACAACTGGCCAAGATGATTTTAAGGAACTTGTTCAAAAAGCAATGAATGATGGTTATAAAAAAATCGTTGTTTCAGGTGGCGATGGAACAATTTCAGAATTGGTGAATGGAATTGCTGAATTTGAAGAGCGTCCGAAAATTCTGTTAATTCCGTCTGGCACAACCAATAATTTTGGGCGTACAATTGGCTCAGAACAAACGCGCGAAGAATTTTTACAAGCGATTAAAAATGATGAACTTTTTGAGATGAAGGTAGATATTGGTCGAATAAATAACCAGTATTTTATCAGTTCAATAGCGGTTGGTATGCTTCCAGCAGTTGGTTGGGAAACAGATACTGAATTAAAAGCAAAGATTGGTTCATTTGCGTATTTCTTAGAGGGAATTAAAGCAATGACCAAGGAAGAACAGGAGACCTTTAATCTTATAATCAAATTCGATCAAGAGGAAATAGTGAAGAATGATTTGGTTTTATTCATCGTTGGCCTGTCCAACAGCATCATAGGGATTGAGACATTCTTTGCAGATGCATCGATAAACGATGGGCAATTGCATTACTTTGGGCTTGAACAAGCGAGTTTGTTGAAAGAAGCTAGTATACTGATGCAACAGGTTTTAAAGAAAGCTGATAAAGTTGATGAGTTAGCTTTTGTAGGAACATTTGAGCAAGCAGAGCTGTTATCGGAGAGTGAACAGAATTTCTTGATTGATGGTGAAAAAGGGACGACGTTTCCGGTGAAGCTTGGGATTCTACCACAACATTTAACATTTTTGGTACCTGGACCATCAACTTAACCAAGAATTAAAAAAACTCCATACCGAAGGGTTGGAGACGGTATGGAGCTAAAATTAAATTTTTACGGAAAATAGGGGATTTGAACCCCTGAAACGGTTAGACCGTTTACACGATTTCCAATCGTGCTCCTTCAGCCTCTCGGACAATTTTCCAGAATTCTTACAACTTCTAAATCATATCATTAGTTTAAAAAGTTGTCAAATGGATAAGCAAGAAATAGAAGACAAAATTTGGAAATAGCTATTTAGAATATTTTAAGTTAAAATGAAGCATAATAATTTTATAATATAGGAGTAATAAAAGTGAAGCAAAGTAGTTGGAAGTTTTTTGTAGGGATTGGTGTTTTATTAGTTATTGCAGGAGTAATGG
This sequence comes from uncultured Carnobacteriaceae bacterium, assembly GCA_964425775.1. Taxonomy (GTDB): domain Bacteria; phylum Bacillota; class Bacilli; order Lactobacillales; family Carnobacteriaceae_A; genus Atopostipes. Next base: position 2,208 of record CAYROB010000095.1, on the reverse strand, counting down.
TTTATGCAGATGATGATATTATTGGTGTCATTGGTGTTTTACTCGGATCGTATAATGTTTTTAAAGGGATTCAATTAGCCCGTGGTGTACAGCCATACTTAATCCGAAAGCAAAAAGAGAGTTTAGAAGAAACTGAAAAAGAACTTAGAGAAAAATTAAATGATTCAAAAAAAGATCAATAAAAAAGATCTAAACCTTGATGTGGTTTAGATCTTTTTTAATGTAAATTATTATTTAAGGACTATCCTCAGTATCTTCAGTGTCTTCAGCAGGCGGTTCTTCTTCCACCGGTTCTTCAACAGGTGGTTCCTCTTCTGTAGGAATTTCTTCTTCTGGTTCTTCTTCCTCACCATTCTCCTCTTCTTCTGGAAGTTCAGGAATAGTGAATTGAATAGAAGCGGTCGGTCCTGTCTCGTTACTTAAGCGAATAGCTAAAGAAATATCAAGCGTCGCGCGTGGTGGATTTTCAATCGAAGCACCTGTACCAGTCAGTACTTCTTCTTGTCCATTAACTGTTAAGACATACTCAACATTTCCTTCAACAGCCTCAGGTAATTCGAATGCATCCCAAGTAATATTAACTACATCTTCTTCCGTGCTATATTCAGCACTTAGCCCAGTCGGCGCAGTAAGTTCAAATTCAGGTTCAGCCGTTTCACTAGGAATTGAGCTGGATCCTTTCACGAACAACTCTCTTACTGTATTACTACTTCCTGGTGACGCAAGTAAGGCAGGCATAGATCCTTTTTCAATTGAGAGTTCAACAACTGAATCTGGTCGCGGCCAATCTCTTCTTTCCAAACCACTCACTAAACGACTCATTGTTTCACGATAAATATGGCGTGGCAATCGACGCGAACCATCAGCAAAAGTCAGGTAATTTCCTTCTTCGAGAAATTGGTCATAGCCGACCCAAACACCCATTGTATAATAAGGAGAGTAGCCAACTACCCAGTTATCTGGTACTCCATCAGATGGGATATTGTATTCGGCCATTTGTTCGGCAGAATAGTTTGTTGTCCCGGTTTTGGCAGCATGAATATAGCCTGGAATACTTAGTTCGTTACTATAATAAGGGACAACACCTTTAAGCATATCCGTTAACATGTATGCAGTGTAATCTTCCATTGCTTTATTTGTTTCAGGCACTAGGCTTGTTTCGTCGCCTCGTTGATTGACTATTTTTGTCACTGCGTAAGGTTTGGTGAAATTACCTTCGTTGGCAATTGCGGCATAAGCACCAGTTAGTTCAAGTGGTGACATCGCGCCATCAAGTGCGCTAGAGCGTACCAATCCATCTGGTGAAACTTTAGATGGATCAATTCCAAGTCTAGTTAAGAAAGTTTCAACTTCACCAAGATTTAAATCTTCATT
>CAYROB010000095.1:0-824 GCA_964425775.1 uncultured Carnobacteriaceae bacterium | reverse complement strand
ACGAAGTAATTTTAGAGCAGGGACGTTTCTGGAATCTACCAGAGCTTCACGAATAGACATTTGTCCACGGAAAGATCGATCAAGGTTCATTGGACTCCAGTCGCCCGCTGAATAGGGTTCGTCGACTACTTGATGGTAGGTAGAGAATTGTTCGAATTCAATAGCCGGTCCATAAGTAGTTAATGGTTTCATTGTTGATCCGACGCTTCGTCTATTCCTAGTCGCTCGGTTCATCGATAGTTGTCCATCAAGTTTACGGCCACCAATAACGGCTGTCAATTTTCCAGAAGCCGTATCCATTAGCGTTACAGCGGTCTGTAGTTCATCACTTGGAAAGTTCACGTAGTCATCAGAGTTTACAACATCATAGAGTAATTGTTGTGCCTCAGGATCATAATTTGTATAAATCGTTAAGCCAGCAGTATAAGGATCATAGTCTGTTTTCTCTTCAATTTCTTCAAGCACTGTTGTTAGGTAACCATCAAAGACAAGGTTGTCTGGATTCTCATTTCGATCAAGCAATCCTTCTTCAACTGGTATTTCTTTTGCCCGATCCGCTTCTTCTTGTGTAATCGCTCCAAACTCAACCATTTCATTTAACACTAAATTTCGGCGGTTGGTTGCCGCTTCAGGATCAACATATGGATTATAGAGGTTAGGTGCTTTGGGCATGGCGGCAAACATTGCTGCTTCATGTAATTCTAATTCACCTACATTTTTCCCATAGTATTCTTTTGCTGCAGTAGCTACACCGTAAACATTGCTTCCCATATGAATACGATTTAAATATAAAGTCATAATCTGTTCTTTTGACAATTGACGCT
>CAYROB010000094.1:0-5607 GCA_964425775.1 uncultured Carnobacteriaceae bacterium | reverse complement strand
GAGCATTCGCCTTCTAAGCGAACGGCCGGGGGTTCGAATCCCTCCAGGTACGTAAATCTTGCCTATATCTATAGGCTTTCAAGCACTTTTGGCCACATACTGGCCACATGAAGTAAATATTCAAGTAAAAGGAGCGGTCATTCGACTGCTCTTTTTTGTTTTATACAAAGTAAGATTATTTCCTATCTCACTCTATAGAAAAAACATCATTCATACATAGTATATAAAAAAACCTAGTCGGTAAACTAGGGGGTTTGGTGTTTATACATGCACCTATTATCAGTTTTGTTTACCGAGATAGATCTGCAAAGTAAGATAGACGGTTAGGCCTTCTCCATGTATAATCGTATAACTCATATTGCATTAAGTTAAGAAAATACTTTCGGTAGAGTCGAAAAAACTTTCTGTTTTTATAAAATTCTAGTTAAAATTAAAAAAGCCCAGCAATTAAGCGGGGCTTCATGGTAAAACTTGTTGTAGATACAAGTTTTTGGACTATTAAATATTATCATCATTTGTATGCGTTGTCAATCCTTTCTTTATGTATGTACAAAAAAAGGACAGCCAAATGCCGTCGTCCCCTATTATTTGTTAAGTTATTCTTGCTCCAGTTGATGGTGCTGCATAAAAAATTAAACTTAATTATAAAAATAGAGAGTGCAGCTTTAGCCACACCCTCTAAATTTATCTATCAATACTATTTGACAATGAACCTTTAACAAATAGATACAATCGGATAATTTATATTTTATTTTTTATTAAAATAACAGTTATTATGATTCTTTAACTGCGTCTTTTAATCCTTTACCAGCTCTAAATGCTGGAACTTTCGTTGCAGGAATTTGTAGTTCTTCACCTGTTTGAGGGTTACGTCCCTTACGAGCCGCACGATCACGTACTTCAAAGCTACCAAATCCAATAAGTTGTACACGGTCACCTTCTACTAATGTTTCTGTTACAACATCTAGAAATGCTTCAACAGCTGCTCCCGCATCTTTCTTTGTTAAACCAGTTTTTGATGCTACTCCATCAATTACATCTGATTTATTTGCCATAAATATTACACCTCCCGAAAAAGTAAGCCATAAATAACTGCCACTTTTTATGATCCCATTATTACTGAGAATAATTAGGCGAAATCATCTTTTTTTAGACATTTCGTATTCAAATATACCATAGAACCCGTATCACTGCAATCTTTTTCGTTTATAAAGTCTGAGATAAGTCTTTTTATCTAATTTTATTAACTTCTTTTCCGTGGAATAATTTTGATTGGTGTTCCTCTAAAATCGAAATTCTCACGTAATTGATTCTCTAAAAATCGTCGGTATGAGAAATGTAATAACTCTTCGTCATTTACAAAAACAACAAAGGTCGGAGGACCTACTGCTACCTGCGTCATAAAGAATATTTTCAGTGGCTTCTTGTTCACCCTTGGCGTTGGATTCATTGCCACTGCGTCCATTAATACATCGTTCAATACTGATGATTGAACTCTCTGCATGCGACTCTCATAGACTGATTTAATCAGCTCTGGTAATCGATGCAATCTTTCCCCGGTTTCAGCTGAAACAAATAGAATTGGAGCATATTCTAAAAATTTAAATCGTTCACGAATATCCAATTCGAAATCACGCATTGTATTTGTATCTTTTTCAAGCGTATCCCATTTATTCACTAATACAATAATACTCTTGCCTGCATCATGAGCATAGCTGAAAACACGTGAATCCTGCTCGATAATGCCTGTTTCGGCATCAATCACACAAAGTACCACATCAGACCTTTCAATCGCGCTGAGCGCTCTTAAAACACTATATTTCTCTGTGTTTTCATAGACCCGGCCCCGCTTACGAATTCCAGCTGTATCAATAATTACAAACTCTTGGCCAGCATCATCGGTAAATTCTGTATCAATCGCATCACGAGTTGTTCCTTCAACTTTAGAAACAATTACACGCTGTTCACCAAGTATCTTATTGACCAGGCTAGATTTTCCTACATTTGGTCGGCCAATTAAGCTGAACTTGATAACTGATTCATCGTAATCATCGTCAGAGTCATCGCGGAAATGCGAAACAACTTCATCCAAAAGATCACCTAAGCCTAAACCGTGTGTTCCTGATATTGGGTACGGTTCGCCTAAACCTAACGAGTAAAATTCATATTGATTTTCACGTTGTTCTGGATTATCTGTTTTATTTACAGCTAATACAACCGGCTTATTTGAGCGATATAACATTTGGGCAATATCTTCATCTAATGGCGTAATCCCATCTCGAACATCCACAGTAAATATGATAACATCGGCTTCGTCCATTGCGATTTCAGCCTGACTTTTAATTGCCAAATCTAGAGGCAAATCTTCTAATGTAATTCCACCTGTATCAATTAGAGAAAATTCTTTTCCCAGCCATTCAGCCGTAGCATAGATACGGTCTCGTGTGACCCCCGGTTTATCCTCGACAATTGATAAACGCTCTTCTATAATTCGATTAAAGACAGTTGACTTCCCTACATTTGGGCGTCCAACTATTGCAACTTTTGATTTTTTCATATATTCACCAACTTTCATTTCCTTGAATCTATAATAACTTCTTTGCATAACAACACACACCCAACTTTTTTGGTTGTGCCAATAAGCTGGGTGTGCATCCTTATATTTAAGAGTTTTAGTCTAAATAATATTATTCGTCGTCTGAATCTCCGAATAAACCTTTTAATTGGTCACCTAACTGATCACCAATTGTAAATCCTGCATCGTCTTCGTCATCACGTAATGATGGCTGACGTACTACAGGTCCTTTTGGCTTACGTGCTTGTCTTGGCTTACGACTTGACGGTGCACTTTCTTCAGTACCTTCTGGTGCTTCTTCTAATGCTTTAATACTTAAAGATACACGTTGCTCATCTTGATCAACATTTAATATCTTCACTTGTATTTCTTCTTCTTCGCTCACTACTTCGTTTGGTGTTTCAACGTGTTTGTGTGCCATTTCAGAAATGTGAACTAAACCTTCTACTCCTGGTTTTAATTCTACAAATGCACCAAAATCTACAATACGTTTGACTGTACCTGTAACAACTGAATCTACAGGGAAGTCTTCATTTACTGTATCCCATGGTCCTTTTAGTAAGTCTTTTGCAGATAGTGAGACACGTTCAGCATCTACATCAACACTTAAGACTTTAACTTCGATTTCTTCACCAACTGATAGTTTATCTTCTGGATGTGCAATGTGCTCGTGAGCAATCTCAGAAATGTGAACTAATCCATCAATTCCACCTAAGTCAACAAAGGCACCAAAATCTGTTAGACGAACGACTGTACCTGTAACAGTACTTCCCTCTTCTAAATTAGCGAGTGCTTCTGCACGTTTACCTTTTTCTTCTTCTTCGATTAACGCACGACGTGATAAGATTAATTGTCTGTTTTCAGGATCAATTTCAATAATCTTAAATTCGTAAGTATTTCCTTCGAATTCTGCTAAATCACTTACAAAACGTGTATCTAATTGTGATGCTGGAACAAATCCACGTACACCTAAATTAACAGTGACTCCACCTTTAACTACACGATTAACTTCTGCTTCGATAATTTCATCATTATCATATTTTGCTTGTAAACCATCCCATACTTCTCTCTGGTCTACACGTTTCTTAGATAAGATAAAGCCACCGTCTTCTTTATCGCTAACAATTTGTAAGACTGCTACACGAATTTTATCACCGATTGAAACTTCATCCGCTGGATCTGTTACATGATTTAATGATAGTTCACGTATTGGAACGTATCCTTCGTGTCCAGTATCTAAACCAACAGTAACATTTTTATCTTCGTCAAAAGCTAATACTTCACCTTCAACAATATCACCTGGCTTAATTTCTACAGATGCATCTAACGCGTCTGACATACTTTCTACTTCCACTTCTTCTACCTCTTTTGACTCTACTACTTCTTCTAATTCATTTTTTTCATTTTCTGACATATTTCCTAGCGCCTCCCAGTATCAATTCAATATTATAGTACAATTGTATCATAGAGCTCTCGACTAATCCAATGTTTCTATTAATTTCCGACTAACAAATGACAAATTACTAATTTTAAACGGATTCCTTTAATTTTTTTCTTATAATTTCTTTACATTTATCAACTACTTCTAGTATTGATTGGCTAGTAGTATCCAATAAAACCGCATCTTCTGCCTGTTTTAATGGAGATACTTCACGATTTGAATCAAACGTGTCGCGTGCAATAATTTCTTCTTTTAGTTTTTCTAAATTAGATTCAATTCCCTTTTCTTGATTTTCTAAATGTCTACGAATCGCTCGTTCTTCAACACTAGCTACCAAGAATATCTTCACATCTGCTTTTGGTAAAACAACTGTTCCGATATCTCTACCATCCATCGCTACTCCAGTATCTTCAGCAATTTCTCTCTGTCTTTCCACCAATTCTTCTCTAACCTTTTCAAATGATGCAACCATTGAGACATTGTTCGTCACATCATTTTGTCTAATGTTCTGTGTAACATCTTGGCCATTTACGAAGACAAGCTGGCCATCCTCTATTCTTTTAAATGTAATATCTAAATCACTCAATAGATCCATTAACTCATCTTCCTGATCTACTTGAATTCCATTTTTTAAAGCTTGAAAAGTTAATGCTCGATACATCGCTCCTGTATCCACATATACTAAGTTATATTCTTCTGCTAACAACTTAGCAATCGTACTTTTCCCAGAAGAGGCTGGCCCATCAATTGCTATTTTCAAATTTGAATAAGTCACATTCATCCTACTTTCGTTTATTTCTTTATCATTTCAGTTTTAGTACTTGCCCCACAAACACTGTATCATCTGTCAAGCCATTTAACTGCATAATTTCAGCTACTGTTAAACCATTGTTTACTCCAATTCGATACATGTTGTCTCCGGCTTTGACTGTATAAGTAGCCCCTGCTGCTTCTGGCGCTGGTGCTGGTGCGGGTTCAGGTGCTGGTGCTGGCGCTGGCTCAGGTGCTGGCTCAGGTTCCGGTTCTGGCTCTGGTTCTGGTTCTGGCTCTGGTTCTGGCTCTGGTTCTGGCTCAGATTCTTCCGGCTCCTCCTCTGGTTCTTCCTCAGGTTTCTCTTCTGGTTCTTCCGCAACCTCTTCTGTTTCAACCGTTTCCGCAACCATTTTATCTTCTGGACGATTTGAAAACCAACCATAATAAAAGATTGTTGCCAGTATAAGTGTTGCTAAGAAAACTACTGTGAAAGTCAACATTGGTGTTGTACCTGATGTACTCTGACTTCTTTCTTTTTTAGTCCGTTCCATTCGTGATGAATAATTTAAATCGTTCTGATCTTCCTCAAAGCGTTTAGACCAGATTTCTTCGTCTGAACGATACTTCTTACTCATTAAAAAACTTCCTTTCGCTATCCTATTATCTATATTTATTATTGTATTTGATTTCACAACTTTTAATTATAATTGTAGCATATTCCATGAAAATTAGTTAGCACTTATTATCCTGAATAATTCATACCTCCAACTTTAGAGCGTTTTCCTTTTTTCAATCGATCATTTCTATAATTCCACTGTTTTATATGTTAGTTATTCTA
>CAYROB010000093.1:5300-5657 GCA_964425775.1 uncultured Carnobacteriaceae bacterium | reverse complement strand
ACGTTCGGCTGTTAGACCATGTCTGCGTAATGCAGTAACTAGTTTCAACGCTTCTTGATTTGCTTCTTTATCAATCATTACGATAAATGCATCTAGTTGATGTTCATCTGGAAACTCATAATCCATTCCTTCTAGAAGTAAAACTAATCGCTCAAGACCAATCGCAAAACCAAATCCTTCAGTTGCTGGACCACCAACCTCTTCAACTAATTGATCATAACGCCCACCGGCACAAATTGTCGTGTTTGATCCAAAATCCGGATCGTTTGTCATGATCTCAAAGATTGTATCGTTATAATAATCTAATCCTCGCACCATATTTGAGTCTATCTCATATGGGATCTCTAGTAATTCAAG
>CAYROB010000093.1:0-5290 GCA_964425775.1 uncultured Carnobacteriaceae bacterium | reverse complement strand
GCATTTCTTGAACCGCTTCAAAGTGAGCACTCGATTTTTCATCTAAATAATCTAAAACAGATGGCGCATCTTTTACAATTTCTTGATCGCCTTTATTCTTGCTATCTAAAACACGCAAAGGGTTCTTATGTAGACGATTTTGCGAGTCTTCACTTAATTCATCAAAATGCGGCTCTAAAAATTCAATCAATGCTTTTCGATAGGCCAAACGAGAATCTGTATTTCCTAAAGAGTTAATAACCAATGATAAATCTTTAATTGCAAAGGACTCAAATATATCCATTGCGAGAGCCATCGTCTCTACATCGACCGCTGGATTATTACTACCATAGACTTCAACACCGATTTGATGGAATTGGCGCATGCGTCCACTTTGTGGTCGCTCAAAACGAAACATTGGACCATTATAATAATACTTCACTGGCTTATGATGTTCCGGACCATAAATTTTATTTTCCACATAAGCACGTACAACACCTGCTGTACCTTCGGGTCTTAGGGATAAATGACGATCTCCTTTATCATAAAAATCATACATTTCCTTTGAAACGATATCACTTGTCTCACCTACACCCCGAGCAAACAATTCAAATTGCTCAAAGATTGGTAAACGGATTTCTTTAAAATAGTATTTATTTAAAATAGCTTCTATTTTTTTCTCAACATATTGCCATTTAGCTGTTGTTTCTGGTAGAAAATCAGCTGTTCCTCTTATTTTTTGAAATTTCATCAATAGCTTCCTCCTTAAATCTTTGGTACTTTTAAATTTTTAAAATAAAAAAGTCCCCATTCTTTCGAATAAGGACGTGAATTTATAAATAATGATTGGCACGTGGTACCACCTTGGTTTGGAATAAAATTGCTTTATTCCCTCGTCGTTAACGCCTTTAACGTGACAATTTTCTTGTCAATCCTCCAGAACGTCTTTCCTTTTACTGTTTCACTGGTTTTCTCAGCAAATAAACCATTCCTGTAGATGAAACTGTAAAAATACTTTTTCCTTCAATGGACTTATCTATAATTTGTTCATATGAATTTATATTACTAAACTTCACCATTCATGTCAAATGATTATTAACTTAAACCTGTTGTTTTTAATACAATCCTAATGATTTTCTTTGAATTGAAATACTTACTTCTGAATGATCACACTAATTTATTAGTTGTATTCACAAACAGTCTAATGATTGTTATACTAGTTGTGGTATCATTTTATACATAGTGATTAAAGGAGGCAATATAGTGACCTCAACTAATTTTTCTGAAAACTTACAAAAAAAATTACCAAACAAAAAAATATTTCTTATGATTATTTTTCTCTTATCCAGTTTAACACTTGGTACAATGGTTGCATTGGCCAAGGAAAACACTGTTATTGTGGAAGCGAGTGTTTTAAATGTTCGTTATGGACCTGGCCTTTCTCATGATGTCTTAACCCAAGTAAAAGAGAAAGATCGACTTATCGTTTTAGATGATGAAAACAAGTGGTACAAAGTTGTGCTTAGCAATGATCAAATTGGCTGGGTAGCTAGTTGGCTGGTAGATTCCAATAATGTGTTAGAAGGTGACAAGCAATTTGTTCAAGTAAACACCGGCGCTGTTAATATAAGAAAATACGCCAATGCTGATTCTGATATCCTAGGAATCGTTTATGAAGATACTGAACTGCAAGTCTTGTACAAAGATGGACCTTGGCATCAAGTTTTATATATGGGACAAGTCGCCTGGATTCATGGAGATTATATTGAACCCATTGAGATAAAGGAAAATATTGAATCAGATGAGCCTATAAATGAAGATTCAACTTATATTGTAAAAGTAAGTAATGCTAAGACAAACATTCGCACTTCTCCTTCTCTTGATGCAGAAGTTATCCATATTGCTGATGCTGACGAAACTTTTACTTATCTCGAAACAATAAATGATTGGCACCATATTCAGCTTGATGAAAACAAAACAGGATATGTGGCCGGCTGGATTTCAAGCATTGAAGACAAGCAGATGGCGAACGGTGATAAGCCTGACGTGACTGAGAGCGCTCAAGCTCAATATGCACGAAAAGTAAGTTCACTTGCTGAAGCAACAATTGTGATTGATGCAGGCCATGGTGGAAAAGATCCAGGAGCAATTTCATCTAACCAAAAAATTCTTGAAAAGGATATTGCTTTAGACACAGCACTCTTATTAAAAAATAGATTACAAGATGCAGGAACAAATGTTGTTCTTACGCGCGAGAAAGATATCTATCTTTCTCTCGATGATCGAGTCAATATTAGCCATCATCATAATGCTGATGCTTTTATTAGTCTTCATTATGATGCAGTTGAACAAGCAAATACAATGAGTGGTACAACTACCTATTATCAAGAGGACAGCAACTTAGAATTAGCTCAGACAGTTAACCAATATCTATCTCAAAATGGACCGTTACCAAATAATGGGGTCCGGCTGGCTGACTACAAAGTTTTGCGAACTAATAGACAACCCGCAATATTGCTTGAATTAGGCTATATGAACCATTCAACAGATACGCAACATATTAGTACTTTATCTTATCAATCTTCTGTTGTTGAAGCTATCTACCAAGGGTTGCGTGAATACTACGGACAAGAATAATTAAATTTTAAAAAATAAGCTCAGTAGTTACGAGAGAATTCTCTCATAGCTACTGAGCTTTTTAATTATTTCACTTGTTTTTCGAATCAATTAAAATAGTAACTGGACCATCATTTACTAAGGATACTTCCATATCAGCACCAAAGACACCTGTTTCAACATTGATGCCTTCATTGCGTAATCCCTCATTTAATTCTTCATAAAGCGCATTTGCTTTTTCGGGTTTTGCCGCTTGAACAAAGCTTGGACGATTCCCTTTTTTTGTATCTGCATGAAGCGTAAATTGTGAGATAGATAATATTTCTCCACCTACCTGATTCAGAGATAAATTCATTTTTTCTTGATCATCTTCAAAAATACGCATATTTGCTATTTTTCTTGTTAAATATTTTACATCTTCGCTTGTATCTTCTTCTTCCACTCCTACTAGTAGAAGAAAACCCTGGCCAATTCTTCCGTTTTCTTTTCCTTCCGCTAACACACTTGCTTTCGAGACTCTTTGGATAACAACTCTCACTCTTACACTTCGCTTTCTTATAATTTTCTATAAAATAATTCGACGAATTGAATACACATCTGGTACTTGACCAAGCTTATCTTTAAGCATTTCTAACTCTTCGGTATTGCGAATACCGATAGATAAACGAATTGTCGCCATTTGATTCTCATCATCCACTCGACCATGTACGTTACTTAAGCGATTGGTCATACTGTTCACAACCTCAAGTACATCATTTAGCAGGCCTGAGCGATCAAAGCCTTCTACTTCTAAATCTGTATCATAGACTTGCTCAGTTTTAGTATCTTCCCAGTCTACTTCAATTAAACGTTTTTTAATTTCTTCTTCATTATTTACATTTGGACAATCTTTTCGGTGCACAGATATTCCGCGTCCGCGCGTAATATAACCCACAATTTCATCCCCAGGCACTGGGTTACAACACTTACTTAAACGGAGTAGTAAGTTTTCTGTATCTTCTACAACAACCCCATCTTCATGTTGGATAGTCAGTTTTTCTGGTTCTTCTTTTTTCTCAATAACCGTCGTATTCGATAGTTTTTGTAAATCGCTATTTCGATTTCTTCTTGCCTCTTCTGTCAACTTATTCACGACAGTTAAAGGCTTGATCTCATCAAAACCAATTGCTGCATAGAGTTTTTCGCTATCTTTATAATTATACGTCTCCGCATGAGCATCCATTATTTCTTGTGACATAAAGTCTTTTGGTTCGAGTTCATGTCCCAAAATAATATCACGAACCGTCGACTTACCATCTTTTACTGCTTGTTCATAATCTTGTTCCTTAAAATAACGTCGAATTTTGTTTCTTGCTTTTGATGTATTAACAAATTTCAACCAGTCTCTACTTGGACCTGAGGTAGATGATGTAATAATTTCAACAATATCTCCTGTTTGCAGCTTGTAGTTTAAGGGTACTATTTTATTGTTAACCTTTGCGCCAATTGAACGCTCTCCCACTTCACTGTGAACGTGGTAAGCGAAATCTAAAGTACTAGCACCGTCTGGCAACTCCATAACATCTCCACCCGGTGTAAAAACATAAACATTATCAGTCAAGATATCCTGCTTGATAGCTTCCATAAAATCAGAAGCATCCGTTGTTTCATCTTGCAATTCAATGATATCTTTAAATAAGGCGAGGTGATTTGAAATTTTATCTTCAGGTACTTTTTCAGTAACGCCTTCTTTATAAGCCCAGTGCGCAGCTACCCCGTATTCAGCAATTTCGTGCATTTCATGTGTCCGAATCTGCACTTCTAATGGTGTAGCATTTGGACCTAAGACTGTTGTGTGGAGTGATTGGTACATATTGGTTTTCGGCATTGCAATATAATCTTTAAACCTTCCAGGCATTGGCTTCCATTCTGTATGAATAGCCCCTAAAACGGCATAACACTCCTTGATTGAATCAACAATTACGCGAACAGCTAACAAGTCATATATTTCAGCGAATTCTTTCCGCTGGGTCTCCATTTTTCGATAGATCGAGTAAATATGTTTCGGACGTCCGGTAATATCGGCACCGATATCTAATTCTTCAATGGACGTTTCAATCGCATGGATTGCATCTTTTATATATTGTTCGCGATCTTCTCGACGCGAATCCATCAACTCTACAATTTTATAAAACTCTTCAGGCTTTGTATATCGCAGAGATAAATCTTCCAGTTCCCACTTAATTCGGTTAATTCCTAAGCGATCAGCCAGTGGTGCATAAATTTCTAATGTTTCATTTGATATTTCTACCTGTTTTCTTGGATTATGAAAGTTTAACGTGCGCATGTTATGCAAGCGGTCTGCTAATTTCACTAGCACCACTCGAACGTCATGAGCCATTGCTAAAATCATTTTACGGTGGTTTTCTGCTTGGTGTTCTCGTTTTGAACGATATTTGAATTTACCTAGTTTTGAAACACCCTCTACTAAATCAGCAACTTCTTTTGAAAACTCCCGTTCAATATCTTCATAACTGTGGTCGGTGTCTTCAATGACATCATGTAAAAAGCCTGTAGCCACCGTCACAGGATCCATTTTAATTTCAGCAAGTATCGCCGCAACCTGAATCGGATGAACAATATACTCTTCGCCCGACTTTCTCATTTGTCCTTTATGTGCTTCGTTCGCATATTCATAGGCTTTATTTACAAAAAC
>CAYROB010000092.1:3961-5687 GCA_964425775.1 uncultured Carnobacteriaceae bacterium | reverse complement strand
ATAAACAATACCTAAAATTATACCACCAATTCCATAAGTAGCTCCACCAACTATCTTTTTTTCCTACTTGATTAACCCTGCATTTCTAAGATAATTTCATCCGATTTTTCCCGAATTTTTCATCTCATAGACAGTTAAAAGTCCAATCAGAGTAACACTTAGATTTACTATCTTCCTAATTATTTTTTAAACATCAAAAAAAAGCCCCATTCTCTTAGGGCTTCTTTTTATAGAAAGGAGATGATTTTAAATACAAAAAGTAAATCAATTGGCTTTTAGTTTGTATTCCAATTAAAATGATACCACTTGTTGTAAGCGCTGTCAACATCTTTTTATCATATTTCTCTTAATTCAATAATTCTAGTTTCCCTTTACACTGACCGCAAACAAATCGTTGTACATTAAATCGCCTTATACGGTAGTAAACTTTAGCACAGGATTTACACTGATAAGTCCAACGTGGGCGTGTTCCTTTGGCTAATTCAATTGAAGGTGTATAGCGTAAACCACCAACTTCAGCTAGTAACTCTTTAAAATCAGTGTCTCCATGTCGATAACCCCTGTTTTCTATGTGTAGATGATAGTGGCACAGTTCATGTTTGATAATACCGGTAAATATTTCTAAGCCAAAAAACTCTAAAATTTTCGGATTAAAATCCAGGTTATGCGACTGCAAGTGATATCGACCACCTGTTGTTCTCAATCGTGGATTGAAATACGCAGCATGCTTAAATGGTTTATTAAAATATTTTAAGGAGACGGACTTTACTAATTCTGCTAATTTCTCGTCTGTCATTTTCAATGCCTACTTTTCTTAAAAAAATGCAATCTACCCTCTTCAACGAAAGTTGGATAGATCGCACTTGTTATTTATTTAAAATTAATTTTTTCCTTTAATCATTGATAAGCCAATTCGGTCTCTCTTCGCTTCAACTGACTCCACCCAAACAGTTACCGTGTCACCCACAGCGACTACTTCCTTAGGATGCTTCACATATTTCTGGCTTAATTTCGAAATGTGAACAAGCCCATCTTGACCGACTCCCACATCAACAAAGGCGCCAAAGTCTACAACGTTTCGAACTGTTCCTTCTAATTCCATGCCAACCGTTAAGTCTTCAATAGACAGGACATCCGTTCGTAATAATGGTGTAAACATTTCATCCCGTAAATCTCTTCCAGGGGCAATCATTGCTTTAATAATATCTTGGTAGGTTTCTTTTCCAAGACCAACTTGCTCACGAACTGCTTTGGCATCAATTGAGGTTAATTTTTCTTTCGCTACTTCGCTTCCAAGGTCAGCTTTTTCAATTCCAACAATCTTTAAAATTTCTTCTGCTTCTTTATAACTCTCCGGGTGAATTGCTGTAGCATCAAATATTTCTTCCCCATTTGATACACGTAAAAATCCTGCTGATTGTTCAAATGCTTTTGGACCTAAACGCTTAACATCTTTCAACTGCTTACGATTTGTAAACACTTTGTGTTCTTCACGGTATTCGACGATGTTTTGAGCCGTTGCCTTGGTTAAACCCGATACATGCTCTAACAAAGCAGCACTTGCTGTATTTAAGTCTACACCTACCTGGTTTACTGCGGTTTCAACCACGAAATCCAATCTTTCTGTCAACTTTTTCTGCGAAACATCGTGTTGATACTGCCCAACTCCGATTGATTTGGGATCAATTTTCACGAGTTCTGCCAGAGGATCTTGAATTCGACGTGC
>CAYROB010000092.1:0-3951 GCA_964425775.1 uncultured Carnobacteriaceae bacterium | reverse complement strand
TGCGATACTTACTGCACTTCGCTCTTCAACATTCAAGTCTGGAAATTCTCTTCGCGCTTCTTCACTCGCTGAGTAAACAGATGCACCAGCTTCATTCACAATCGCATAGGCAATCTCTTCATCTAATTCTTTTAGAACATCAGCAACAAAACTTTCTGATTCACGACTTGCTGTTCCATTTCCAATCGCAATCGTATCCGTTTTATATTTTTGAATGAAAGCAATAAACTTATCTTTCGCCTCAGCTCTTTGCTTGGCCCCGGCTGGTTTATGTGGATAAATAATATCGATTCCCAATAGCTTTCCTGTTTCATCGACTGCCGCTAGTTTACAACCTGAACGATATGCTGGGTCAAAACCTAATATGGTTTTCCCTTTTAATGGTGCTTGTAAAAGTAAGTTTCTCAAATTTTCGCCAAAAACATCTATCGCTTGATCTTCTGCTTCTTCCGTTAAAGTCGAGCGAATTTCTCGTTCGATTGCCGGCTGAATAAATCGTTTATAAGAATCTTCATTTGCTTCTTGGACAAGTGCAATTGCACCTGAAATAGCTGTTTCAGGAATAGTTTGATCAAATAAATACTCAAGGATACGCTCTTCGTCAACGACTACCTTGACTGTCAGGACATCTTCTTTTTCTCCTCGATTTAGCGCTAGGATTTGGTGAGAAGACAATCTCTTTAACGCTCCATCAAATTCATAATATATTTGAAAAACACCTTTTTGATCGGCTTCTTCATCTTTTACTCGCGATTCAATTTTTCCTCTATCCATAGTATAGCCACGGATCCATGATCTGAACTGCGCACTGTCCGATGTAGATTCTGCGAGTATCTCATGAACCCCTGCCAAGACATCTTCGAGCGTTTCTAATTCATTTTCTGGGTCAATATATTTCTTCGCTTCCGTTTCGATATCCACTTCTGGAAATGTTTGGATCCAATCTGCGAGTGGCTCTAAACCTCGCTCCTTCGCAATCATCGCAAGTGTTCTACGTTTTTTACGATATGGAAGATATAAGTCTTCTAACCTTTGTAGTTGCGTGGCCGCTTTAATTTCCTTCTCTAACTCAGGTGTTAGTTTTTCTTGTTCTTCAATCGAGTGAATGACTTCAAGCTTTCGTTTTTCTAAATTTGTTAAGTAAACAAAACGTTCATCGATCTCTTGAATTGCTACTTCATCTAGTGTTCCAGTTGCTTCCTTACGATAACGAGCGATAAAAGGAACTGTATTCCCTTCACCTAATAAATCTAAAACAACTTCAATTTGTTTCTTTGAATAATCAGTTAATTCTTTATTTAATATAGCAATTACTTGTTTTCTTGTCTGATCATTATTATCTGTCATACTTTATACGCCTACTTTTCTTTTCATTATTTTGATCTTTACTATTCAAATGTGAGTCCTTCATTTTGCCAGAGAGTATTGCTTTTCAATTCCTTCTTTAGATAGCACCAATGCATGTAATCTTCCACCATATACTGCCCCACCATCAATCCCAATTAAACCATCGCCGCTTTGCCAAATATCGAAATTGGACCTTTCACGATGAAGGTTAGCTGTAACTGAATGACCAAAAACAATCGTTTTGCCTGTTTGATTCTTTTGATCATAAAAGCCTTCTCGAATCCAAATAAAATCTCTTTCGGTGGAATCTCTCCAATCATCTAAAGTTAAATCTACCCCTGCATGAACAAATAAATAGTTCTCCCACTCATAAAAATAGCTTAATGATTTCAAAAATGGGAGTAACCAAGGATATTCTTCTTTAATCGCTTGGACATTTTTTTGATGATCCCTTCCTAAACTTGCTTCACCTAAAAGAGAGTCAATCGTTTTCCCGCCACCATTCATATAATACAACCCTTGATTTCTAAGAGGATCTTCCAAATATTTTTCAAGCATATCATCATGATTTCCTTTTAAAACAATCGCACCTTTTCTTTGAACCAAATGATAAGCTAATTCAAGTGTTGCTTTTGAATTGGGTCCACGGTCCGCTAAATCACCTAAGATAATCAGTTGTTCTTCTTTACGATTCCAGTTCTTAAGCATTTCTTCCATCATCGCAAATTCTCCATGTACATCGCTCATTACAAATACTTTATCTTTATCCATGAAAAGATAACACCTCCTAAATAACTCTTAACTATATTTTATCACATATGTTTATATATTTAAGGAGAATGACAAGGATAGTTGATTTTTACTGATTTAATCATCGGCATATAATGGTTGATACTCTAAAAAAAGCTCTTTCACCATTACCCAACCTCGCTTTTAAAAAATTCGTCCCAAGAAACTATATGATTAAGAACCTTGTAGAAACGGTCTTTTGTAAGAATAAAACTCCAACTTAATCTTTAATCATTCGATAAAGCCCGACTATTTACAGGCTTCTTCTTCTTTAATAGTGAAATAAATAACAACCATTTTCTTTATACATCCATTATTTGTATTTTTTCTTGATAAATTAGGATAAGCCCATAAAGATCCTGATAAGAGCTATAGGTATAACCAATCAGTGAAAACGTTATCATTAAAAATCTTCCCTTTTTCCCTTTACAAACCATTTTATTTTGTATAGTATATGTTCAGGTTGTGAAACAAATAACAAACTTGTGGAGGAGAATTATTTTGACTAAAGTACAAGGACTAGTAGAAGATACAAAATCGTTACAGAAGGAAATGGATAAAGTTAGAGCAGCACAAGCTGAATTTGCTAACTTTTCTCAAGAGAAAGTAGATGAAATATTTTTAGCAGCATCTGTTGCCGCAAACCAGGCAAGAATTCCTCTTGCTAAATTAGCAGTTGAAGAAACAGGAATGGGTGTTGTCGAAGATAAGGTTATCAAAAACCACTACGCCGCTGAGTATATCTATAACGAATACAAGAACACTCAAACAGTTGGAGTTGTCGAAGAAGACGCCAGTTATGGTGTAAAGAAAATTCTTGAACCAATTGGAGTTGTTGCAGCAATTATTCCAACAACGAACCCAACATCAACAGCAATTTTCAAAATTCTAATCTCACTTAAAACACGTAACGGAATTGTCATCAGTCCTCACCCTAGAGCAAAAGACTGTACAATTGAAGCTTCACGAATTATTTTAGAAGCAGCAGTTGCAGCAGGTGCTCCAGAGAATATCATTAGTTGGATTGACGTGCCAAGCCTAGAATTAACACAAATGGTAATGGCAGAAGCAGATACTACATTAGCTACAGGTGGACCAAGCATGGTTACAGCAGCTTACTCATCTGGTAAACCAGCTCTTGGTGTAGGTGCAGGAAACACGCCAGCAATTATCGATGACAGTGCAGATATTTTACTAGCTGTAAACTCAATCATCCATTCAAAAACATTTGATAACGGAATGATTTGTGCATCTGAACAATCAGTTATTGTTCTAGATGATGTTTATGAAGAAGTTCGTAAAGAATTTGCTTATCGTAACTGTCACATCTTAAATAAAAAAGATTTAGAAAAAGTACGTAAGACAATTATTATCAACGGTGCACTTAACTCAAAAATTGTAGGACAATCTGCTCCAACAATTGCAAAGTTAGCCGGAGTAACCGTTCCTGAAGATACAAAGATTTTAATTGGTGAAGTAACGAGCGTAGAGCGTTCAGAAGAATTTGCGCATGAAAAATTATCGCCAGTTTTAGCAATGTACCGCGCTGAAGACTTTGAAGATGCACTTAACAAAGCTGATCGACTAGTTAAAGATGGTGGATATGGACATACTACATCGCTTTATATCGATACATTATCAGAGAATGATCGTTTAGAGACTTTCCAAGATCGAATGAAAACTGCACGTATTCTGATTAATACACCAGCTGCTCAAGGTGGTATTGGTGACATTTACAACTTCAAGTTGACACCTTCGTTAACTCTTGGTTGTGGATCATGGGGTGGAAACTCTGTCTCAGAAAACGTTGGTGCA
>CAYROB010000091.1:0-5722 GCA_964425775.1 uncultured Carnobacteriaceae bacterium | reverse complement strand
GAACAGGTAAAATTGAATTAAACGGTAAAGATATCTCAGAATACTTACCATATGACTATTTACACACAATTATCAAGCAACCGTTAGTTGCAACAGATACAGAAACTAGCTATGATATTCGCGCGAATATTCATGGTGGTGGATATGCTGGACAGGCTGGAGCAGTTCGTCATGGAATTGCCCGTGCATTGTTAACAGTGGATCCAGATTTCCGTTCGCCTTTAAAAGCGGCTGGTTACTTGACACGTGATTCACGTATGAAAGAACGTTACAAACCAGGTCGTCGTAAGGCGCGTAAATCAGGACAGTTTAGTAAACGTTAATTTTAAAAAAATCTTAAAAAGAAACTTCCTACAGGAGGTTTCTTTTTTTGTTTGATTAAAATATCAAGAGAAGAATGCTGCAGATCGCTTTAGGATGGCCCGAAAACATCCTTTAGATAGTTTTGCAAAACTATCTATATAAATGTGTATACTTAGCGGCAAGCCTTGCTATGGCTCGAAAAATGAGCCGTTCTATAATCTAGAAGAAAAAAACAGACTCTCGAAAAATCGAGAGTCTGTTTGAATTTTATAATGAATTAATTTTTTCATGTGGATAATTTGAATGACTTATTTCATATTCAAATGTAAGTTTTTGCTGGTAGTCTTTTTCAATAAAATCGGTTGGTTTAACTTCGCCATGTGGGGCATCAAAAAAAGTTAGACCAGCTTTTTGGAGCATGGAATAAACAAATTGCGAACAAAACATCATATTAGGGCGAATTGAGTGACTAGTTACTAATCCAAGGACGTTATACGCACTACCTTCGTTATTAATTTTTTCAATTTGCATTAAGATTTTCTGCTGTTGTTCTTTAGTAGCTTGTAAACTATAGACAAGTACATGACTATCCTCTTTTTGCTGCAGACTATTTAAATCTTCCGTGTTTAATCCAGGTTCTTGCAAATCGTTCCCACCGTTATAACTGACCATTGTTTTCAAGTTGCGATCGAAGCTTAAAGAAAGGTGATTGAAATCTTTATGAGTAAAGAGTGAGATTACTTCGCTAGCTGGGCTACCGGTTTTAGACAAGATAATATATAGGCTACTATCTTCAGTAATAGCTTGCCGGCTTAGCTCAAAGAACTCGCTTGGAAGATTATATTGGCTCGTGTAGCGAATATATCCATGTCGCGGAATTTCTGAAACAAGGTGTTTTATATTTTCGCGATTCAATGCATCTCTACTATGATAATATAAAAGGATATACTGGTCTTTCTTTTCTTTGATTAATTTTATGGGATTAATAACTAAGCTACTTGGATTAATATAACTTAAGTGAAATGTATCTTGGTAAATTAAAAAAAGAACAAACAGTGATAAGAAAAGCAATAAACTTAACGAGAGATTTTTTCTGGATAAAACAAGTAATTGGACAGTCGATAAGGACTGACTAATATTTATAGGAAAAACAATTTGATAAATGAGTAAACTACCTAGAAAAAAGAGTTTACTTTCTAGATATTGTAAATTTTTAATTAGGCTTTTTCGCAAAAGCCAAAAGATAATGGCGAATACAGCTAGAGAATAATTTGATTGCGTATGTTTAAATAAAGATAAATACACAAATAATGTTAAGGAATAAAAAATAAATGAGAAAGTTTTTTTATATTTCATTTTTAACTTCTCCTTTCGTTTAAAGCTCATTGAATCATAGCATGTATTTAGCTTTACAGCCAATAAAAATGTCGAGAAATTAAAATTGGTGACTTATGAACACTGTGATAAACTATATAAAAGAACTATAGAAAAGGGGAATAGCTAATGATAATTCGTTTAGCGACAAAAGAAGATTTAGGAGAAATGAGAGAAGTTTTTAATTATGGCAGAAAGGTTCAATTAGAAAGTGGCAATCCAACACAATGGGCGTTAGGTTATCCATCAGATGAACTCATTTTAGAAGACATTGCAAAAGATGCAGCACATTTATGTTTAAATGATCAAGAAGAGATACTTGCCGTCTTTTCTGTGTTTACTGAACCTGATGCAACGTATCACAAAATCGATGGTGAGTGGTTAAATGACAAACCTTATGCAACAATTCATCGAATTGCGACCAATGGGAAAGAGCAGGGCGTTGGGCAGTATTGTATTGAATGGGTTCAAGGGCAACATGACAATGTACGCATCGACACGCATGACAATAACCAGCAAATGAAACATATCATTAAAAAATTGGGTTTTGAATATTGTGGAGTTATTTATTTGAGCAATGGTGATTCAAGAAATGCTTATCACTATAGCAGAAAATAATCAAAAAAGACTTTGCAAGATATTTTATCCTGCAAAGTCCTATATTATTTATTGAGTTAAAAATCAAATTCATCGAGATCACTTTTAGATTTGGTACTTTCTGTTTTGGTAGGCTCTTTCACAACATCTTGTTTTCCTAGAGCATTACGCCACCAGTTGAAAAGAACAAGCAAAATAACAGCGACTCCAACGACTGTCAGTGCAGGAATCCAAGGACTCCGAGTGACTGTCATAATCCGCTCGGCCGTATCTTTAAATGCTTCTGAATAAAATTGTTCGTTTGTAATATCGCGTCGATAGTGATAATCCAGATAATCAAAAAGAATGTCTTCAGCTTCATCATCCATTAGTACTTTAGCTTGAGAACCATAAACCGTATGATAAGAATATTCATAGCTGTACTCCTCATAGTTTTCAAAATGCACAAGTAACAAATGGGCCTCATCGGTAAAGAGTTCATCATAAAGATTATTTGCAAAAGCATCAATTGCTTCAGGCGCAGGGTTTGTATCGCCCTCAATGTTATCGGTAATATAAACAAATGGTTGGATATTTGTTTTCTCATAGAAATGTGATAAACCGTTCTTGATGTCATTGGGATTGTTAATCCAATCTAAATTATCTTGGTAATAATCTGTTTCGTTCACTAATCCTTTTTCAATCGGTTTTCTTTCAATTGTTGAAGAATTTACTTGAACAGTTTCAACTGCTGACTGGTTGCTATTTCCAGGAATCATTCCCCAAATAAAATTAAATGCGAATAATAAAAGGAAAATAGTTAAGATGCTTGAAAAACAGCCGCCCCCAGCACATCCACCACAACCTCCGCCACCACCATTATATCTTCTGCGACGTCTAGAACGTCTACCAAAGCCATAGCCACCTAGGAATGGAGGAATACCTCCATAATAAGTTCTTCTTGGAGCTGGGCGATTAAAACTGCCACCACCAGTATTACGCGCACTACCTCCGCGACCTCTGGAAGGTCCGCCACCTAAACGACTACCGCCTCCGCGACTTCCCCCAAAAGAACTACCGCCGCCACGAGAACCGCCAAAACCACCTCCACCACCACGAGAGCCGCCACCGCCTCGACCGCCACCTCTAGCCATAATTCACACACTCCTTTAAATTCTCTTTATCTAGTAGAATCATTTTACCACAGTTATGTTAAGCATTTAAATAAGATTTTGATATCAACAATATTTTAAATAATGTAAAACGCTTGCATTTTCTAAAAGTAAGCTGTATAGTAAATTTAATCAACTTGTCTAGACAAGTTAAAAAAAGAGGAGGAAATAATAAATGGCTAATTTTACGCAGGATGCAAAGACACTCTTAAAGAAATTGGTGGAAGAGAAAATATAAATGCTGTGACACATTGTGTAACACGGATGAGGTTTGTTTTAAACGATCCAGATAAAGCAGATGTGAAAGCAATCGAAAAAATACCATCAGTTAAAGGGACTTTTACACAAGCTGGGCAGTATCAAGTAATTATTGGGAATAATGTTTCTGAATTTTATAATGATTTTGTTGAAGTTTCGGGTATGGAAGGTGTTACCAAAGATGATACCAAGGAAGCAGCGAAACAAAATCAAAATTGGTTCCAACGTTCATCTTCGGTGATGGCGGAAATATTTAGTCCAATTATTCCAGCAATTATTGTCGGTGGTCTTATCTTAGGGTTTCGAAATGTTTTAGAAGGTATTGAAATAAAAGCACTGGGACAACTGATTGTGGATGGGGTACCGGCTATGACTAATGCTGGGGAACCAATTTATAATAAAATTGTTGATGTCAGTCAGTTTTGGTCAGGAGTCAACCATTTCTTGTGGTTAATCGGTGAGGCAATCTTTCACTTCTTGCCGGTAGGAATTGTTTGGTCTGTCACCAAGAAAATGCGAACTACTCAAATTCTAGGGATTGTTTTAGGTCTTACTTTAGTCTCGCCACAACTATTAAACGCTTATGGAGTTGCCGGGGCCGCGGGGGAAATACCGTTCTGGGATTTCGGATTTTTTACAATTGATATGATAGGGTATCAAGCACAAGTTATTCCGGCGATTTTAGCTGGTCTTGTTCTTTCGTACAGTGAGATGTTCTGGCGTAAGCGAATACCCGATGCAATTTCAATGATTTTTGTACCATTACTATCATTAGTACCAGCAGTATTAATCGCGCACGTTGTTTTAGGACCAATTGGATGGATTATCGGTAACTGGATTTCAACAGGTGTCATGGCCGGGTTAACGAGCAGTTTCAACTGGTTGTTTGGTGCAGTCTTTGGAGCGCTTTACTCACCATTAGTTATTACTGGTTTACACCACATGACGAATGCAATTGACTTACAATTAATCTCTGACTTTGAAGGAACAATCTTGTGGCCAATGATTGCCTTATCAAATATTGCCCAAGGTTCAGCTGTTTTAGCAATCTTTTTCTTGCATAGAGGAGACAAACAAGAAGAACAAATTTCAGTTCCTTCAATGATTTCAGCTTACCTGGGTGTTACAGAACCAGCGATGTTTGGAATTAACATTAAATATCTCTACCCATTCGTTGCTGCGATGATTGGATCAGGATTAGCAGGAATGTTCTCAGTGGCAACAGGTGTAACGGCAAATTCAATTGGAGTAGGAGGCCTACCTGGAATATTAAGTATTCAAACGGGTTCAATGCTCATGTTCGGAATTGCTACGGCAATTGCATTTTTCGTGCCAATTGTTCTGACAGTTATTTTTGCAAAAAATAACTTGTTTGCACAGCCAGATGGTATAATTGAAGAGGAGTCACCAGTAATTGGTGAAGCATAATTTAAAGAGGTAAATAAATAGTGGCTGGGACGCACTCAGCTACTATTATTTATTAGATTTTACAAGAAGGGACAAATTTATGAATTTTCAAAAAAATGTAATTTATCAAGCATATATTAAGTCTTACAAAGACACAGATGGAAACGGATATGGGGATATTCGAGGTGTTATCAATAAGCTACCATACTTAGCAAAATTAGGGATAAATATGCTTTGGCTAAATCCTTTTTATCCATCACCTCAAAATGATAATGGCTATGATATTTCGGACTACACGGGAATTGATCCAATGTATGGAACAATGGCGGATTTCGAAGAACTTGTAGCTGAAGGAAAGAAGTATGGGATAGGTATGATGCTGGATTTAGTGCTAAACCATAGTTCAACTGAACATGAATGGTTCCAAAAAGCCTTAGCAGGTGACAAAAAATATCAAGATTACTATATTTTAAGAGAAGCACCTGAGGGACAAGAATATCCAACAAATTGGGAATCAAAGTTTGGTGGTTCAGCTTGGGAAAAATTTGGGGATAGTGATAAATACTATTTGAGCCTATTTGATAAGACACAAGCCGATTTAAACTGGAGAAATAAAGAAGTTCGAGAAGAAA
>CAYROB010000090.1:0-5730 GCA_964425775.1 uncultured Carnobacteriaceae bacterium | reverse complement strand
TTGTGCCAATGTGGATGTCCCTCCTTAGATTAAATCAAGTCTGTAATGTCAAGTTCAATTGGTGATTGAGCAGATTGCTTGTGCTCTGGACCTTCATAAACAAATAATTTCTTAAATGTTTGACGTCCAAGCGGGTTTTTAGGAAGCATTCCCTTAACCGATAATTCGATTAATCGCTCCGGCTTATTTGCACGCATATCTCCTGCAGAAACCTGAGTTAATCCACCCGGGTGACCTGAGTGACGTGAATACAATTTACCTGCCGCTTTGTTTCCAGTTAGTTTAATTTTTTCAGCGTTTACAACAATTACATAATCACCTGTATCAACATGTGGTGTAAATGTTGGTTTGTTTTTACCGCGTAAAATTGATGCAACAACTGTTGATAGACGACCTAATGAAATATCTGTTGCGTCTACAACATACCATTTACGATCAATTTCAGCTGTTTTAGCCATATAAGTTCGCACTAGTTTTCCCTCCAAAATAAATTCTATAGTCAGTTTAACTTATCAATATCTTGTTCCGGAAGATAGGATAAATTTTCATTTCGTTCATTCATAATTAGATTATCATTCAAATGTTTATCTCATAATAAGTTTTACGGGGCTTATCATGGTGGTTAAACAATACCATTAGTAATGATACCTTGAATATGCATTGATGTCAAGCATTTATCAAGTGTTAAATTCACTTTTTTAACTAATTTTATTTCATAAAAATATTGCAGAAAAATCTTAATAATGGACTTCTTTTAAGCAAAGTCCTCTGGCTGCGATTGTTGGTCCGGCAGCATTACGATCTTTTGCTTGTAGGACTTTCTGCATTTTTGATACTTCCCAACGCCCATCAGCGATTGGTAGAACCGTTCCAATGATAATTCGAATCATATTATATAAAAAACCATTTCCATAAAATGTAAAGACCCACTCATTTTTATCAGAATCCTGCTCTACTTTTATATCATAAATCGTCCGCACTTTATCTTCCTTATCCGTCCTTGTTGAACAAAAACTTGTATAATCATGCGTCCCAATTAATACATTTAAAGCTGCCTGGACACGCTCTAAATCCATTGGGTATGGATGCTGATGGACAAAATTCCTCTTAAATGGATCGCGTATTTTATGATTGTGTACTCGATAAACATATGTCTTTGCTTTCGCATGATAGCGTGCATGAAAATCGTCCGCTACAGGTTCTAATTTTAGAAGTGATAAATCAAAAGGAATTAAGGTATTCACTGCTTTAAACAAGCCCTCTGTCGGAATCTTCGCCGAATAATCAAAGTGAAAGACCATTGCTTCAGCATGTGCTCCAGCATCAGTCCTCCCAGCTGGATGGATACGGATAAACTTTCCTTTGTTTATTTTCTTTAAGACAGTTTCAATTTCCCCTTGAACAGTTCGTTCACTTGGTTGAACTTGAAATCCTGAAAAATTCGTCCCATCATAAGCAATGGTTGCTTTATAGCGTGTGGTGGTTGAAGCCCCCATTTGATTCAGTCTCCTTTGTTTCTTACATCATTCATTTAATGTTAGAGCATTATTAATAGAATAGTCACTATTCCAAAAAGGATAAAAGTTAATAAATCTCTTTTTTCCCAATTTAATTCTCGCAGTTTGGTTCGATGTTCGCCACCGTGATATCCTCTAGCAGTCATTGCTGTTGCTAGTTCATCAGCACGATCAATTGAGCTGATAAATAAAGGAATAAGTAATGGAACAATCTTTTTCATTCGTTCAACTAAGCTACCCACATTAAATTCGACCCCTCTTGATTTTTGTGCATCCATAATTTTCTCAGTTTCTTGCATCAAAGTTGGTACAAAGCGAAGCGCGATTGATAAAACAAGCGCGATTTCTTGTACCGGGACTTTGAAACGCTTCAATGGGTTTAATAAAGATTCAATTCCATCAGCAATTTCTAAGGGTGTTGTAGTTAATGTTAAAATTGTAGACATAAATATTATAAGCACGAAGCGAATAATAATTTTTACCGCATTAATTAATCCTTCTTGTGTAATCTGAATCCAACCTAATTCAAATAAAATAGTGTCCCCTTGCGAGAATAATAACTGTAAGACAACCGTAATTAGAATTAGAAACGTTAATGGTTTTAAGCCATTAATATAATAGCTGATTGGTATTTCAGAAATATAGGCTGCAGCAAATACAATTGCCGCCAACACGCCATAAGATACAAAACCATTTGCTAAAAAAATCAGCATGATAAACCAAATAGAGGATAGTAGTTTTGTGCGTGGGTCCAGCCTGTGAACGAGTGAATCACCAGGAACATATTGACCTAGAATTAACCGATCCATCCTATAACCCCTCCTCTATTATATTATCAGGCTTTGAACCTTCCAATATCATTGCTATTTGGTTGCTTAAATCATCTAATGTTAATGGGAGCGGATCAAATTTCCAACCTTCTTTTTCCTCAAGCTTTTTAGCAAACGCAACAGACTGAGGGATATCTAACTGTACCGACTGTAACCAATCTTCATTTTTAAAGATCGCTGAAGGACTTCCTTCTGCTACAACTCGACCTTCGTCTAACACAATCATATGATCTGCATACTGTGCAACATCTTCCATTTGATGGGTTACTAAGATAATCGTAATATCCTGTTCTTCATGAAGCTTTTTAAAGAGTTCCATCATATCTAACTGTCCTTGCGGATCCAGACCCGCAGTAGGCTCATCTAAAACCAAAACCTTTGGCTCCATAACTAAGACCCCTGCAATGGCTACACGACGCATTTGCCCTCCTGACAAGTCAAAAGGTGATCGGTCCATAAAAGAGGTATCTAAACCGACAACTGGTAAAATTTTCTCAGCTTTTTTCAAAGCTTCCTCTTCAGACACACCAAAGTTTTGTGGACCAAAAGCAATATCTTTCCCGATTGTTTCCTCAAAAAGCTGTGCTTCAGGAAATTGGAAGACAACACCTACTTTTTCGCGGATACTTTTTAGGGATTTATGTTCTTTTTCAGCTGATATTTCAAAATCATCTAGCCAAACACTACCACTAGTCGCGACTTTCAAAGCATTTAAGTGTTGGAGTAAGGTCGATTTACCACTTCCTGTATGACCTACAATCGCTGTGTAACTGCCTTCTTTTACTGTAAAATTAATATCATGAAGAACTTCTGTTTCAAACGGAGTATTCGGCTGATAAGTATAATCTACATTTTTAAATTGTATTTCCATAACCAGTCAACCATTCCTTCCTCTGTCATGATATCTTCATCAACTTTTATATTATATTCCAGTAGCTTTGATTTTAATTGTCCGGAAAAAGGCACTGTTAAACCCAATGGTATCAACTCTTCCCCAAGCTTAAATATTTCCTCAGGTTTATTTTGATACTTCAGTTGTCCAGCTTCCATCACAAATATTCGGTCTGCTTCAGCTGCTTCATCAATATCATGTGTGATTGATATAACTGTCAGATTATTCGTTTCTTTAATTTCTTTAACAGTTTCTAATACCTCAGCACGTCCTTTGGGATCAAGCATACTTGTAGCCTCATCTAAAACAATAATCTCAGGTTTTAAGGCTAATACACCTGCTATCGCAACTCTTTGTTTTTGACCACCTGATAAACGCGCTGGCTCAATATCTTTAAAGTTTTGCATTCCTACCTGCCGCAAAGACTCATCAATTCTTTCAATCATTTCGTCGCGGGGCATTCCTATATTTTCCAACCCAAAAGCTACATCATCTGCTACAGTCGAGCCAACAAATTGATTATCTGGATTTTGAAAGACCATCCCCACTTTTTGTCGGATTTTCCAAATGTTCTCTTCATTTAATACTAAACCATCAACAGTTATTTTACCTTCTTGTGGCATATTTAGTCCGTTTAGTGTTTTTACTAAGCTAGATTTCCCTGAACCATTAGCACCGATGATAGTTATCCACTCACCTTTTTCGATTGTTAACGAAACTTTATTTAGCGCCAAATTCTCAGATTCTAAACTATAACGATAACTCACATTTTCTAGTGAAATTAAACTCATTTGAATTTCTCCTGTACATGATAATATATTTTTAAACTGAGCTTTTAATGAATGTCTATAGGTTTTTATAATATGTACCCTTATAAAACAAAAAATCACTTCTTGATATATACGCTTCTCCCAAGAGTAAACCCGTGGGAGAAACTAGAGCTAGACACTTGGATTTTAACCATCATCATAACGCTCTCCATACATCATAAAAAGTGAGTAATTGTTTATTACAGTTATAAAAAACTATTCTTTTTAACGCTTATTCAGCATCTTCTTCAGATACTTCGTCTACTACTAATTCTTCAACGAATTCTAAAATAGCCATTGGTGCGCCATCTCCACGACGTGGTTCAGTTTTTAGTACTCGAGTGTAGCCACCTTTTCGTGTTTCATAACGCGGCGCAATCTCATTGAATAATTTTTGTACTACTGATTCAACAATGATTTCATCTTCAGTTTCTTCAACAGTTGCTAATTCATCACGTAGTATAGATAGTGCTTGTCGACGTGCGTGTAAGTCCCCTTTTTTACCTAAAGTTACTAACTTGTCAGCAAGTTTAGAAGTTTCTTTTGCACGTGGAACAGTCGTAGTAATACGCTCATTAATCACTAAGTCTGATACTAAGTCGCGTAACAACGCTTTTCTTTGCGAACTTGTTCGTCCTAATTTACGGTATCCCATTTAGTTAAAATCCTCCTTACCAAAATTATCAGTCTTTTTTAGATATCTTCTTTTAAAGATAAATCTAAATCATCTAATTTATTTTTGATTTCTGCCAATGATTTCTTTCCTAGGTTACGGACTTTCATCATTTCGGCTTCAGTTTTACCTGTTAACTCTTCAACACTATTGATCCCAGCACGCTTCAAACAATTGTAAGAACGTACAGATAGATCAAGTTCTTCAACAGTCATCTCTAACATTTTATCTTGTTTTGTTTCTTCTTTCTCAACCATGATTTCAGCTTCTCGAGCTTCTTCTGTTAAGTTTACAAAAATGTTTAAGTGTTCTGTTAATATTTTGGCAGCTAAACTCACACTATCTTCAGGTGATATAGAACCATCTGTCCAGATATCGAGAGTCAATTTATCAAATTGTTCGCTTCTGCCTACACGAGTATCTTCTACTTGGTAGTTTACTCGAGTGATTGGGGTATAGATTGAGTCGATTGGTATTACACCAATAGGCATCTCTTCATGTTTGTTGTTTTCTGCGTTTACATAACCGCGACCCTTTTGGGCTTCCATTCGCGCATGCAAATGTCCACCTTCTGCTACTGTACAAATATATACATCAGGATTCTTAATTTCAACTTCACTATCATGAATAAGATCTCCAGCTGTTACAACTGCTGGACCTTTAATATCAAATTCTAAAGTTCTAACATCTTCTGAGTGTATCTTCATAGCGACCTTTTTTAAGTTCAATACAATCGCTGTAACGTCTTCTACAACGCCATCTACAGTTGAAAACTCATGCAATACACCATCAATTTGTAGATTGTTAATTGCTGCACCAGGTAAAGATGATAATAAAACTCGACGTAGTGAGTTACCTAAAGTTGTTCCATAACCACGTTCTAGCGGTTCTACAACAAACTTACCAAACTTCTCATCCTCGCTGATCTCAACTGTTTTAATGACTGGTTTTTCAATTTCGATCATAAAATCCGTTTACCCCTTTCAAACGTTCAGTGCTTATAACAGTT
>CAYROB010000089.1:5510-5758 GCA_964425775.1 uncultured Carnobacteriaceae bacterium | reverse complement strand
CATTTGAGGAACCTAAGTATACAGTTGATCAGGCACGAGAACACGATGCTACTTATGCAACACCAGTTTTTGTAAAACTACGACTAATTAACAATGAAACAAGTGAGATAAAAGAGCAAGAGGTATTTTTTGGAGATCTACCATTAATGACAGAGCAAGGAACTTTCATCATAAACGGTTCTGAGCGAGTGGTTGTTTCGCAATTAGTGCGATCACCAGGAGTTTATTACAGTCCGAAAATTGAGAAG
>CAYROB010000089.1:3183-5500 GCA_964425775.1 uncultured Carnobacteriaceae bacterium | reverse complement strand
GCGGCACCTTTATTATTAACGGTGCAGAGCGTGCCATTGTTTCCCAGCTTGTCCGTTCACCGGGTGTATACTATGATATGACCCACGACAAGACAGGTATTGAGCTTTATTCAAACACGGTTATTCCTAACCGAGGTGCATGGTTGGAGTTTGAAACTGATACACGTGGTTTACTGAATGTACGAATTGATCGTACGCGAAAATTACCATTAACTACATTTGTTCGAGCACTAGGGTTTGGATCAGATGAAGAAATTATCGAACTCATTGGTTACAACAAAGCTATGGAAGCAACGCTAGAAAAAGACGTTCATAAAAACCCAGCAGATTCTCGAGTAGAAGAATCGTTAAAAGATATTTATGAAAGTTTACGACCAGGAGAGCCTAAAACAGCAGATTCTTCTAGAACTTTACTAAACACACGTTTCTTTGATCCTAGAAGATACGACTTAGCTTATGTCGGTCGTTATAAATTAAATAAAAAGTTAAGCATAAAAACAAGAATGCTAAATCAAACGTTAGCCGAAACTTTAGTTGATTCTGAAACAGGTGAAATCCTGGTAGAAGAAGGAACAGTTATTACTCATGATATTATGGATGACTTGGCTGTTCATATTGACAACGGCTTACTTGACACAACGTTAACACCTTCGGAAGAAGCAGTTGTTGCAGATCCGATGGAAGTTCAAATTGTTAAAGTATATTCTAAGAAAAATCCAGAGCAAATTGTTAATATTATTGGTAATGGTGAACCAACAGAAGAAAAGAAATGGTTATTACCTGAAGATGTTTTAGCTTCAATTAGCTATTACTATGGATTATTAGAAGACCTTGGCGAAACAGATGATATTGACCATTTAGGAAACCGTCGTATTCGTTCAGTTGGAGAGTTACTGCAGAATCAATACCGAATTGGAGTTTCACGTATGGAGCGAGTTATTCGTGAACGTATGTCCATTCAAGATGCAGATACAACAACTCCACAGCAATTAATTAACATTCGTCCAGTTGTTGCGTCGGCTAAAGAATTCTTTGGCTCATCCCAACTATCACAGTTCATGGACCAGGTAAACCCGTTAAGTGAGTTGTCTCATAAGAGAAGACTATCTGCACTTGGACCTGGTGGATTAACGAGAGAACGTGCTGGTTATGATGTACGTGACGTACACTATTCTCACTATGGACGTATGTGTCCAATTGAGACGCCAGAGGGACCGAACATTGGTTTAATTAACAGTCTTTCGACGTATTCAAAGATAAATAAATTTGGTTTTATTGAAACACCTTATCGAAAAGTCGATCGTAAAAATGGTCGAGTAACTGATGAGATTGTTTATTTAACAGCCGATGAAGAAGATTTATATGTCATTGCACAGGCAAACACGCTTTTAGATGAAGAAGGATATTTTATCGAAGAACGCGTTCTTGCTCGTTTCAAAGATGATAACGAAGAAATGTTAACTGAAAAAATTGACTACATGGATGTATCGCCAAAGCAGGTTGTATCCATTGCAACAGCAAGTATTCCATTCTTAGAAAATGATGACTCGAACCGTGCATTAATGGGTGCAAACATGTCGCGTCAAGCAGTACCGTTGTTAGATCCTGAAGCACCACTTGTTGGAACAGGTATCGAACACACAGCTGCTAAAGGATCGGGATCAGCAGTTGTTGCTAAAGAATCAGGAGAAGTTAGCTATGTAGACGCACGAAACATTCAAGTTCGTAAGTCAAACGGCATGATTGACCACTATCAACTATCTAAGTTCCAGCGTTCAAACGCGGGTACGTCTTATAACCAGCGACCTATTGTAGAAGTAGGCGAGAAGGTTGACAAGGGCGATGTGATTGGTGATGGACCAGCAATGGAGCAAGGTGAAATTGCTTTAGGTAAGAACCCACTAATTGCCTTTACAACATTTGATGGTTACAACTTTGAGGATGCCATCATCATGAGTGAACGTTTAGTTAAAGATGATGTGTATACATCTATTCATATAGAAGAATATGAATCAGAAGCTAGAGATACAAAGTTAGGCCCAGAAGAAATTACACGGGAAATTCCAAACGTGTCGGAAATGGCATTAAAAGATTTAGATGAAGATGGAATTATTCGAGTAGGTGCTGAAGTTCGTGATGGTGATATTCTTGTAGGAAAAGTAACACCTAAAGGATTGACAGAGCAGTCAGCTGAAGAAAAACTATTACACGCAATTTTTGGAGAGAAAGCTAGAGAAGTTAGAGACTCTTCATTACGTGTACCACATGGTGGAAGTGGAATTGTTAGCGATGTTAAAGTGTTTAAGCGTACTGATGG
>CAYROB010000089.1:0-3173 GCA_964425775.1 uncultured Carnobacteriaceae bacterium | reverse complement strand
GCCGGTGTCAATGAATTGGTACGAGTATACATTGCGCAAAAACGTAAGATAAGTGTTGGAGATAAGATGGCTGGACGTCATGGTAACAAAGGTGTTGTGTCGTTGATTCTTCCAGAAGAAGATATGCCATACTTACCAGATGGAACGCCAGTAGATGTCTTGTTAAACCCATTGGGTGTACCTTCACGTATGAATATCGGACAAGTCTTTGAATTACACTTAGGAATGGCTGCTAGAGAATTAGGCGTCCATTTTGCTTCACCAGTATTTGATGGAGCAACAGAAGATGATATCCATGAAGTATTAGAGGAAGCTGGTTGGGATCGCGATGGGAAGTCTGTTCTTTATGACGGACGAACCGGAGAAGCATTTGATAACGAAGTTTCAATCGGAGTCATGTACTACTTGAAGTTATCACATATGATTGACGACAAGATGCACGCTCGTTCAACAGGTCCTTACTCGCTAGTAACGCAACAACCACTTGGAGGTAAAGCACAATTCGGTGGTCAGCGATTTGGAGAGATGGAAGTTTGGGCGCTAGAAGCTTATGGTGCATCGTATGCATTGCAAGAAATTCTAACGTACAAGTCAGATGATGTGGAAGGTCGAGTAAAGACCTATGAAGCAATCGTTAAAGGACAACCACTTCCAAAGCCAGGAGTTCCAGAGTCATTCCGCGTTCTTGTTAAAGAACTACAGGCTTTAGGATTAGATATGAAAGTACTTGATGTCGATGAAAATGAAGTTAAATTAGAAACAGACGATAATGATAACGAGTTAAGTGAACTTGATTCATTAGAAGAAATAAAGAGAGAACAAGATGCGATTCGAGAAGAAGAAGCCGCAAAAAAAGCAGCTAAAGAAGCTGAATCAAAAGAGTAATAGGTTATTTAAGTGTGAATCGTTGAAGTAAGTATTGTTTAAACTGTACTTACTTCAAACGAAGCACTATTGAACAAGGGCAGTTCAAAAAATCATAAAAGGGAGGTTTGCCCCCTTGATTGACGTAAATAAATTTAATCATGTTCAAATATCAATCGCTTCTCCAGATAAAATTCGACAGTGGTCGCATGGTGAAGTAAAAAAACCCGAAACTATAAACTACCGTACACTGAAAGCAGAACGAGATGGTCTTTTTTGTGAGCGAATTTTTGGTCCAACAAAAGATTATGAATGTGCGTGTGGAAAGTACCGTAAAGTACATTCAAAAGGAATCGTTTGTGACCGTTGTGGTGTAGAGGTTACAAAGGCAAAGGTTCGTCGTGAACGTATGGGTCACATCGAACTAGCAACATCAGTTACACATATTTGGTACTTCAAAGGTATTCCGAGCCGTTTAGGACTTATTTTAGATATGAGTCCGCGCTCATTAGAAGAAATCATTTACTATGCATCTTATGTAGTAATCGAGCCAGGTAATACACCGCTTGAGAAAAAACAACTATTAAATGAGTTTGAATATCGTGATTATCGTATTGAATACGGTAATGAATTCCGTGCCGAAATTGGTGCAGATGCGATTACTCTTCTATTGAAGGATGTAAACTTAGAGAAAGAAGTTTCTGAACTAAAAGACTTCTTACAAACAGCAACCGGTCAAAAACGTACACGAGCAATTCGTCGTTTAGACATCATGGATGCTTTTATCTCGTCAGGTAACGAACTTGAATGGATGATCATGGATGTACTTCCAGTTATACCACCTGAGTTACGACCAATGGTACAACTTGATGGAGGTCGCTTTGCAACGGCTGACTTGAACGATTTATATCGTCGAGTAATCAACCGTAACAACCGACTCAAAAGTTTACTGGATCTAAACGCACCGCATATCATTGTTCAAAATGAGAAGCGTATGCTACAAGAAGCGGTTGACGCGTTAGTCGATAACGGTCGTCGTGGTCGTCCAGTAACTGGACCAGGTAACCGTCCGTTAAAATCACTTTCACATATGTTGAAAGGTAAGCAGGGTCGTTTCCGTCAAAACTTACTTGGTAAGCGAGTGGACTATTCAGGTCGTTCGGTTATTGTTGTAGGTCCAGAATTGAAGATGCACCAATGTGGATTACCTAAGAAAATGGCAGTCGAATTATTTAAACCGTTTGTTATGCGTGAATTAGTTCAGCGTGAAATTGCAACAAACGTTAAAAATGCAAAACGTAAGATTGAGCAGTATGACGATGAGATCTGGGATGTATTAGAAGATGTTATTCAAGAACACCCAGTTCTGTTGAACCGAGCACCTACACTTCACCGTTTAGGTATTCAAGCTTTCCAACCAGTTCTTATTGATGGTAAAGCAATTCGTCTACATCCACTTGTCTGTGAAGCTTACAACGCGGACTTTGATGGGGACCAAATGGCTGTTCACGTTCCTTTAAGTGAAGAAGCTAAAGCAGAAGCTAGAATTTTAATGCTTGGTGCACAAAACATTCTTAACCCTAAAGATGGTAAACCTGTTGTTACTCCTTCTCAAGATATGGTATTAGGTAACTACTACTTAACACTTGAAAAAGCTGGAGCAAAAGGTGAAGGAATGCAATTTTCATCTACAGATGAAGTCATTCAAGCTTACAAAACAGGTTACGTTCACTTACACTCTAGAATTGCAATTCAAACAGTGGACTTACCGAAGAAACGATTTACAGAAGAACAAAAAGATCAATACCTAATTACGACTGTTGGAAAGATTATTTTCAATAGTATTATGCCGGATGAATTCCCTTATCTGAACGAACCAACTCTAAATAACTTAGGTGTTAAGACTCCAGATAAATATTTCGTACCTTATGGAACGGATATTGTAGAGCATATCGCTAACCAAGAAGTAATCGATCCATTTAAAAAGAAAAATTTAGGAAACATAATCGCAGAAGTCTTTAAACGATTCCAGGTAGCTCAAACATCAAAAATGTTAGATGCTATGAAAGACTTAGGATACAAATATGCAACTAAATCTGGAATTACTGTTGGTATTGCTGATGTTCCGATTCTAGAAAACAAAGAAAAGTTCCTAGAGGAAGCAAGTTCTAAAGTAGAACGAGTAAATGCAACCCACCGTCGTGGTTTAATTTCAGAAGACGAGCGTTACCAAAATGTTATCGACATCTGGACAGAAGCAAGAGATATTATTCAGGGTGAACTAGCTACATCAGTTGATCGTTCAAACA
>CAYROB010000088.1:0-5768 GCA_964425775.1 uncultured Carnobacteriaceae bacterium | reverse complement strand
ATTTCATCTGCTACGAACATTTCAAAATACGGCAGACTGTTTTTAGTTTGAAGTGTGTAGTCTTCGTTGATTTCAATCGACATTTCACTTATCTCTTCTTCATAATTTGACAAGTAAAGCTCAATGAAATAATCTTCTTCCGAAATAACCATTGCTCCTGGACTCCAACGGTTAAGCGAGGCGTATTGATTTAAGCTATCTTGTGGTCCGCTATCTTCATAAGTCATTGGAAAACCAAACACATCTACGAAGTCATCATATAATTCAAAATCATCGGGCAAAAAATCAACCTCATCGATGTATTCCATGTAATACAAATAATCTGAACTAATTGTAATCTTCTCTTTATCTGTCTGATTAACATCTGGGTTCTTCAGAACTTGATTGTTCTGCAACATTCCATTATCTTCAAGAGTAGCTGTTAATAAATTTTTTTGACTATTTTTTGCTACTGTAAAAGCATCAACTGGAGGAATAACCGAGATTACAGCTAAAGCCACTAAGAACGGTACAATTAAGCCGGCTTTTTCTTTTTCCAAGAAACTAAAGATTGCTCCTGCTATTAGCGCAAATACGCCGAATAAAATAACATAATATCTTCCATGAGTAATTCCCATTTCTTGAATTTTCAGCACACTTGCAATCGATTGAAAAAGAACAATTGGAATTAAGATTTTAGGGAATATTTTCCGGAAATAATAGGCAATTGGTTCGGATAAATTACTTGCTACTAAATAAACCAAGATGACAATAATTGTATAAGAAATTAACATCGGTTCTAGTAAATTATCTGTCCAAAATTCCCCTCGAATATTTAATAATAGATAAACAAGTAAAATAGCTGTATAAACACCAATTAATGGGATTACAATATAATTAATGAGTATTTTCAGAAATTTCGTCACTTCAAAAGCTTCTGTGTCCACTATTATATCTTTCTCATTCTCTGTAGCAAAAAGAGGAACCTCTGGTACTAATGATAGAAAATAGCTCGGTACAAAAATAAACCAAACTAAGTTAGCAGCTTGCATAAAATAATCATAATCGACTGTAAATAGTAAATAATCAATACTTGACACAATTGCTTGTAGCCCAAGTGTGAGAGTAAGACCATATAAAAGAGTGGTAAATCCATATTTAAAAGCGGCTAGAAAATATTGATAGAAATATGTCGTCTTGTTTTTAATGCTAGGGATCCAAATGAAAGCTATAAACAATGCAAAGACAACTACGGCTGTTCGAACTTCATACATGAGGTAAGCTGCATCAATCTTTGGCAAGACCAAATAGTAGCCAACTGATAAAATAATCGATCCAACTAGAATTACCCAACGCTGTTTAGCATCTGCAATAAATCGCTCATTCAAATGAGTAGCCACCATTGTCAATAAGATTCCAACAAGTAAACCATGAACGAATCGTTCATAGCCAGTAATCTCATCTACAATTTGAATAGCATTCAAAACCGATAAGACAATAAACAAGAACATTGTTAAAGGATAGCGTCTGTAAGCCTGACTTATATTCGACATTTGCTGCATAAAACGTTTTTTGAATTCCATTGCACTCCCTCCATTCATTTCAAATGACTTCTTGGAGTCATTATACTCCTTTTCAAATAAAAACAATACACATATCAATCGAAATGTTTATTTGTTACGATTTATTTACTGTTTTTTTCAACCATTTAGCGGTTAACGTTTTTTCATTCATCATTTCTGCTGGTCTACCTTCAAAGATAATGTGCCCACCTCTTTTTCCACCTTCAGGTCCTAATTCAATGACCCAATCACTCGCTGCAATAAAGTCCAAATTATGTTCTATTACAATAACTGAGTTGCCTTTATCGACTAGTTCTTGGAAAAGTGCTAGCAACTTTTCATTATCTTTCGCGTGCAGCCCTAAGGAAGGTTCGTCTAAAAGATAAATTTGACCTTCTTTTTTTAGGTGACTTGCTAATTTTAATCGCTGAACTTCTCCGCCACTTAATGAACTTGTAGTTTGTCCCAAGGTTAAATATCCTAAGCCAACATCTTGCAATGTTTGTACTTTTTTCATAATTTTTGGCCGTTCAAAATAATCAAGGGCTTCATCAATCGTCAAATTAAGAATCTCCACGATATTCTTCTCTCGATAAGTATATGAGCGAGCTTCATCTGAATATCTCGTTCCTTCACAAGCTTCACAGCGAATAGTTACTGGATCAGCAAAGGCTACATCAGGCTGAGTCACTCCTTTTCCATTACATACTGGACAAGCTCCTAAAGAATTAAAAGAAAATAAGCCTGCTGGTTGTCCGGTTTCACGTGCAAAAATTGCCCGGATATCATCCATAATGCCCATATAGGTTGCTAGTGTTGATCGACTTGATATCCCAATTGGGTTTTGACTGACTTGAATTGTCTCTGGATATTGTGCTGGAAAGGCTTCTAGCATGAGCGAACTTTTACCAGATCCAGATACACCTGCTACAGAGACCAGGACATTCTTGGGAATCTGGAGATTGATATTTTTAAGATTGTTGTTCGTGGCATTCTTTATTTCAAAAAAATCAGTGGTTTCTCGAGGTTCCTGATTGATCTCAAGTGGATGTTCCAAAGTGGTGGATGCTGTTAATGAATCCTCCAAACCACTTGCCGGTCCTTGATAGACAACTTTACCTCCACCGACCCCAGCTTCTGGTCCCATTTCAATAATTTCATCCGCTGCTTTAATGACGGACAGATCATGTTCGATTACAATCACCGTGTTATGCTGTCTTTTGATATTTTCAAGCATCTGTATAAGCTGGTCAACTTCTTCAGGATGCAGGCCAGCACTCGGTTCATCAAAAATATATGTCATATTATTTAAACTACTTGCTAAATGACGCGCAATTTTTACCCTTTGCGCTTCGCCACCTGAGAGAGTAGCCATCTTTCTGGATAAACTTAGGTAACCTAAACCCATTCGAATGAGTTGTTGAATTAAGGGAATTGCTTGTTGGGCAATTGCCCCCCCAATGGATCGGTAATCTTTTTCAACTCGATGAGTATTTCAGTCAACTCGAGTGATTGATATTCTAAAATATTCCAACCATTAATTTTACTTTCTAAAACAGCAGGATTTAAGCCGGTCCCTTCACATAACGGACATTCTTGATGGGTTGTCATCGCTAAGACATCTTCTTGTGAAACTTGCTTTAATTTTGAGATATCTCGATTAATATATAACCGAATAAATCTTGGTAATAATCCATCCCACTGAGCATTTTGTGGTCCGTTTTTCGTATGGAATGGTGCATCTACTGTCCCCCCGCCTGGTGGTCCATACAATAGTAGATCTTGTGTTTCTTTTGGATAATCTTTGATTGGGAGATCTGGATCAAAGAGTCCACACGTCATCATCCAGCGCCCTTGCCAACCGGCTGGCGATAAAGGTTTGAATTGAATCGCATACTCCCGTAGTGACTTATCAAAATCAATAAGTTTATTTAAATCGGGTTCAACAACCTTTCCAAAACCATCACATTTCGGACACCTCCCAAATGAACTTTGTCGTGTATAGTCGGTAGCTGAGCCAATCGATGGCTCACCTATTCTTGAAAACAACAAACGAATTAAGGGATCAATATCCATGTAACTTCCTACAGTTGAGCGTGTGTTCCCGCTAACTGCTCTCTGCTCGACAACCACTACCGGACTTAAATTTTGCATCAAATCAGCATGCGGTCGTTCATAGCGCGGCATTTGATTACGCACATATAATGGATAGTTCATTGTCATTTGGCGCCGACTTTCTGTTGCTAATGTATCAAAAGCTACAGAACTTTTTCCTGAACCTGAGAGACCAGTAAAAACAGTGATTTTTCCTTTCTGAATCGTTAAATCTATGTTTTTCAGATTATTTTCTTTTAATCCTCTTAAAATAATTTCATCGGTTAATTTTGGCACATTATCGATCCTTTCTAAATAGTTCTTCTAATTTCAAAAATGAAAAGGATAAAACACTTTAAATGTTTCATCCTTATCCTATCAATAATATAATTTTTTAAAACCTTATTGGCTTATATTCTTTAAGTGTTTTGAATAATCACAGCTTCCACGATTTCCATTAGGTTCTTGATTGACCGGAAAAATTCATCAAAACTCTCATACATGCGAGTATATTTCATTGTATCAAATGAATTCATCTCACCCAAACTAAGCTTTTTTACGCCCTTTCGATAAAGTTGAATAGCGTCCATGCTGATTGTATCCATTTCACGAAGTGTTTCTCTAATTTTCTGTGGATGCTTGAAATCTTCTAAGTTAAGCATCATTTCCGGAATTTGATCTACCGATTTTTCAAGCTGCAGTGCCAAATCATGCATAGTGGGCTGAATTGTTTCTATTTGGTACATATCTCGATGATACAATAAATCGGCAGTATTTTTTAATATTTGATTTAATGAGTGTGTAAGAGCAATAATATCCTGTCGTTCAATCGGCGGTAGAAAATCGTCATACAAATAATTCAATAACTCTTTTTTCTGTTCGTTTCCTAAATTCTCAATTCTTTGTATTTCACCTAACACCTTGTCTAATGAATCAAATGAGTCAAGTTGTAGATTGGTAGCAAGTAAATCAGCTACTGCAACAATTTGCATCGAAATTGCTTGGAATACTTTAAAATAATTATATTCTTTTTCATCTTTTTTAAACAAGCTAAACATCTGCTCAACTCCTTAAAATATTGCCATAAATAATTTTGCCATTAGATATCCAACCAAGCCACATCCTGGAAACGTAAGGATCCAAGCATAGACCATCTCTTTCGCAGTCGACCACTTTATGCTTGATAGTCGATTAGCAGCCCCAACTCCGACAATAGCTGTTGTTTTCGCATGTGTTGTACTCACTGGTAAGCCTAATAAAGATGAAAGGAACAAACTAATTGTTCCGGCTAAATCTGCACTAAAACCTTGGTACTTTTCCATTTTTACCATATCCATGCCTACGGTTTTAATAATTCGATAACCACCTATGGAAGTACCCAATGCCATGACAAATGAACAAAGAACCATCAACCAAAACGGGATGATAAAATTCGAAACATTCCCCTGTCCTTGTCCCAAAAAAATCCCTAACATAAATATTCCCATAAATTTTTGACCATCTTGTGCACCATGCATAAACGCCATTGTTGCTCCAGCAGTAATTTGTCCTTTCTTAAAAAAATGTTCTGACTTTTGCCTTGAACTATTTTTAAATAAAAGTTGGATTACTTTGGTAAATAAGTAGCCTAAGATAAATCCTAAAATAGTTGAGAGAAACAGTCCATAAATAACTTTTACCCACTCTGATGCATTAATTCCAGCAATCCCACCTTGTAGTGCAATAGCTGAACCAGAGATTCCAGCGATCAATGCATGGCTTTCACTCGTTGGAATACCAAAATACCAGGCACCTGTAGCCCATAAAACAATTGCGACCATTGCTGCTGACAGCGCAATAAGAGATTGTCGTGAATCTCCTCTAAAATCCACCATATTTGCAACAGTCACAGCGACCTTTGCATTAATTGTTGTCATAATAAACACACCTAGGAAATTAAAAACAGCCGCTAGTAAAATTGATTTATTCGCAGACATTGAACGAGTTGAAACCATCGTTGCAATCGCATTAGGTGCATCTGTCCACCCATTTACCAGGATAACAGCGAGCATCAACAAGACAATCATAAATAATATAGGATCTCCAACTAGGTTTTCTAAAAATTCACCAAAAGGCACAGTCATAAAATCCTCC
>CAYROB010000087.1:4813-5778 GCA_964425775.1 uncultured Carnobacteriaceae bacterium | reverse complement strand
TCAATATCAGGCAAACTAAAGCGTTCTTCATTTAAAAAACGTTCAAATAACAAGTCAAACTCTATGGGATCGGCATTGGTGATTTCTAATAAATAAGCAACAAGTGAGCCGGCTGCTGACCCACGCCCAGAACCTGTATAAATATCTTGACTGTGTGCATAAACCATCACATCCCAGACAATCAGAAAGTAATCCGAGAAACCCATCTTAGATATAACAGCTAACTCTTTATTTAATCGTTCAGAATACTCAGGAGTCAAATTACTGACTCTTTTGCTTAAATTATCCTCACACAATTTTCGCAAGTAATCATCGGCATTTTCTCCGTCAGCAAGAGGATATGTAGGCATCACATGTTTGCCAAGACTTAATTGAAGGTCTACTTGTTTTGCAATCCTTACTGTTTCTGTAGCTGCGTCACTCAAGCCAGCTTCTTTAAATTGTTTAACTCTTATTTCCGGCGAGGACAAGGAATAATCCCCAGTCTCCATTGCCAGAAAACGGTTAATCTTTTCTTGTTCTTCACCATTTAACTTTATATCTCCGTTAAGAACTTCTAAGACTTTCGATGGTAATGCATCTTCTTGTGCCAGATACTTCACATTCCCTAGGGC
The DNA here is from genome assembly GCA_964425775.1 of uncultured Carnobacteriaceae bacterium. Taxonomy (GTDB): domain Bacteria; phylum Bacillota; class Bacilli; order Lactobacillales; family Carnobacteriaceae_A; genus Atopostipes. Next base: position 5,164 of record CAYROB010000087.1, on the reverse strand, counting down.
AACAAGCGGAATAGCTAAGTCTTTAATTGCTGCGATAGTCGTAGTCGAAGTATCTTGTAGTGAAATTCCCTGATAAAAATCAGTAAAATTTTTCGTGTAAAAATCACTTAGTTTTTTTGCTTCAGTCAATTGATTATTCTCAACTAAATCAACAATTTCTGATTGCTCAGCTGCCGCAATGACTATTAAATCCCGACTAAGCCTAATCACTTCAGCTAATTCAATAAAATCCTTATCACCCAATTGATATTGCGTAGATAATTGAATGAGTTCCTGATATCCTTCTTTATTCTTCGCTAAAAGAACAAATTGTTGATAATTTTCTCGATCTAGATATCCTTGGATATCTAG
>CAYROB010000087.1:0-4803 GCA_964425775.1 uncultured Carnobacteriaceae bacterium | reverse complement strand
CCGACAATTGGCTTTACATCATATTTTTTTGCCAATTCATAGAATTCAATCGCACCAAAAAGAACATTATGATCAGTCAGAGCCAGGGCTTGATAACCTCTCTTTTTGGCATTAATGACTAGATCTTCAATGGTTAAGGTACTTTTCATTAATGAATTTGTACTAATAACTTGTAGTTCTACAAAGGACATTTTCTCACCCACTCTCTTATTCGTGTCTCCATTATACCAGTTGGGTTAAATAAAGCGAAAAAAGCTTTGAATTTAGCGCACACCTAATGCGATTCGAGCATAACGCGTCATGCGATCTGGTGTCCATGCAGGATACCAAACGAGCTTCACACTTGTCTCCTCAATCTCATCAATTGGCTTTAAGGCTTTAATAATATCTTCTTCGATTACTTCAGCAAAAGGACAACCCATTGTTGTCAGTGTTACTTTGACTTCACAATATCCACCTTCATATAAGTTAACCTCATAAATTAAGCCTAAATTAACAACATCTATGCCTAACTCTGGATCTATTACTTTTCCTAAATGCTCATAAACTCTTTTTTCTACTGCTTCATTTTCAATTTTTTTTAATTCCTTTTCTTTATCCATTAAATTTCCTCCTATTTATAAATATCGTTTGAAATATTCAGTTGTCATTGTAACTATATTTCGGGGTACCTTGTGGCCAATTCCTGCTGTCAACTCAAATGTTATATTCTTCCCATATTCTGTATTACTATTTTCCTCAATAAACTTCTGTGTAAGCGATGCTGGCACAATTGGATCAGCTGCTCCATGCCAGAAGTAAATTGGGCGTCCTGCTATTTTTTCAGGTTGTAAATTTAAGGATATAGGAGTTAATTCACTTAACCGACTTTCAACTAATTCTGCATCTAACACATCATAAATAGACTTTCCTTCTATTTCATAATGCTGGAATAACCATCTTGTAAATTCAATTGGTGAGGGGCTCCCCATTAAAACACATGCAGATTTCACCCAATCATATTGAGTCAATATGGCGCTTGTTGTAATACCCCCCATGGACAAGCCGGCTACACCTATCCGGTCTGGTTGTGCTTTGTTCGCAGCTATATAAAACTCAGCAATTACCGGAAACTCTTTGACACTATTTATTACTACTTGCCAAAAATTCATTGGATCTTGTTCTGTTTCATTCCCAGCCTTTCGTTCACCATGATTATAAGCTTCAGGTAAAACAACTCGGAAGCCTTCTTGGGCTAATGAATAGCCATATTCCAATACTCTTTCTTTATAACTTTCCCAACCATGGTAAAAAAAGACCAAGGGGAGTTTTTCATCGATTTGTTTGCTGTTGACTAACTCTATTACAGGTAAATTTGATATTATTTCATGTTTTAATGTAATCATTGTAGCCTCCTACTATAAATTATAACCCATATTTGTTACACTATTCATGCAAATGAATTCCAAAATAAATAACCTATAGAAAGTGGTCTTAATAAAAATGTCTAGAAAATTAATCGCAATTGATTTAGATGGAACTACCTTAAATAATGACTCAATCTTAACACCAGAAACGGAAGCCACACTAAGAAAATTAAAGGAACAAGGACATATCGTAACAATCGCTACAGGCCGTCCTTTTCGAACAAGCTACCAATATTATAATCAATTACAGTTAGATACGCCAATTGTTAACTTTAATGGCGCTTGGTGCCATCATCCATCAGACAATGAGTGGGAATTTGGTTATCATAAATCTTTAGAAAGAGAAGTTGCATTGTCATTCTTACCACTAAATGAATTTCCTGTTGTTAGACTCTTATCAGCCGAATCCAAAGATAATGTTTATGTCGATCGACTCGGTGAGGAAACGTACAGTAATGGACCTTCAATTGAAAACTTTAAAGCCAGAGCATTTACAGCAGAAAAATTAAAGGAAAATCCAACTGCTGTGAATGTCTTTACACATTTCGAAAAGAATCTTCCATATATTCAAGAGCAAATATTAGATGATTATAATGATACCATAGAAATTCGCACTTGGGGCGGAGTGAGTCCAGCTTTAGAAATCGTATCTAAAGGGATTCAAAAAGCGATGGGAATTGAACAGATTGCTAAATCTTATAATATATCACGTGAAAACATTATTGCTTTCGGTGATGAAGCCAATGATTACGAAATGATTCAGTATGCTGGACATGGAGTTGTTATGAAAAACGGAGTAAATAGTCTAAAAGAAATTTCAGATGACATCACAGCTTATTCCAACCACCAAAATGGTCTCTCAAATTATTTACAAAAGTATTTTGATTTAATTTAATTAAAAAGCAAAAAAAAATACCATTCAAACAGAATTCTGTTTGAATGGTATTTTAATTTCTATAATTATTCTGCGTCTTCTTTTATTGGTGCATCGGCTAATAGTTCAATTGCATGTAGTCCATATACTTGTGGATCTACACCTGGAACATCAGCGTGTGACCAAGCACTTACACGGTCGTTAACTATTTGCAATTCTGTTCTCCAGAACGTAGGAATTAATGGTGCTGCTTCGTTCATGAAGTACTCTTGCCACTTATCAAACTGCTCAAACTTGAAGTCATTGTCAAATGCTTCTTGTGAAAGCATGTTATCAATAAATTCTGTGTTTTCTTCACTTACAAAACGTGAGAAGTTAAATGCTGCTGTTTCTCCAAACAATCCGTCTGGTGTTGGGTCTGAACCGACTCCCCATCCACCTTCGTGAACATCAATTGCTGGGTCATCTGCTTGAACACGGTCATAGAATGCGTTTGTTTCATGTAAACGTCCTTCTAGTAACTGTACGTTCAAACCAATTTCGCCCCATGCCTGGATAAAGTATAGCGCAATTGGCTCTGCTGCGTCTGAGTTGGCACGCGCTGCATAGTTAATGACTAACTCTTCACCATTTGGATCTCTACGGTATGGTTTGTCTGCACTATCTTTTTCAGCATCTGATAATGCTTCATAGGCTTCTAATTCTGCTTCATCATACTTATAGCCAGCTTCTTCTAATAATTCAATAGCTTTCTCTTTATCGTAAACATAACCTTCAACATCTGCATTAAAGTAATCATCAAAGTTTGGTACGATGTGTGATGTTGCTCTATAACGTAAACCACTATAGAACTGTTCACCTACTGAATCAATATCTAATGCGTGGGCCATTGCTTTTCTTAAGTTCAGGTTGTTCATTTTTGCATCTGGATTGAAAATGTTTTTCTCTCCGTCAAATTCACCTAGCTTAAACGAGATATAGTCATATGACTGACCTGGTGCTCCCAATGTTTCATATCCAGGAATCCCATCTTTAAATGAGTCATATAAGTTTGCTGGCATACCAAATGTTACATCGAACTCTCCAGCTCTAAGTGCTTCTACAATACCTGATGAAGGTACGCGTTCAATTATAATTTTGTCAATTTTTGGTGCGCCTTCAAAGTAATCTTCAAATGCTTCATATTCAACTGATTCACCTGAAACAATATTTGTTACTTTGTATGGACCAAATCCGATTGGGTTTTCACGAATTTGTGGTGCTGATTCCATTTCTGCTACTGGTACATCTCCGTAGTGGTGACGTGGTGCAGCGTATGACCATAATCCTCCACCAGCTTGTAAAATTGATGGTCCCATTGGTTCTACATACTGAATTTCTAGCGTGTAATCATCAATTACGCGCATACCTGAGATTGAATCAGCTTCGCCTGCTTTAAATTCTGGCATTCCTTCAATATTCTGGAATGATGAGCCGTAACGAACCCCAGTATAATCTGGGTGACCAATAATCTCATGTGTGAACACAATATCATCAACTGTTACCTCTTCACCATCATGCCAGAGAACACCTTCCTGCATTTTTACTGTTGCAACATTAGTATCTTGATCAAAATCAAAACTTGCTGCTCCATCAACCCACTGATAGTTTCCATCTGAACGTAAAACATTTCCGTGCATAGGTCCCATTAACTGGCTATCTGTGTTAATACCATAAAATTCAGTACTAAATATTCCAGGAAACGCTGAATCAGAAATCATTGCAATTCTTAATGTTCCACCATCAATTGCATCGCCTTCATTCATAACTTCTTGCTTAAAATCTTGTTCTGCTTCATTTTCAGTAGATGTTCCACCACCACAAGCTGCTAAAAGTAAAGCAACTGCAACAGAACTAACTAATAATCCATATTTTTTTCTCAATGACATTTTGTACTCTCCCCTTTTTTTAAAGATTTTGTTAACATTTGATTAATTTATCCTAGTCGTTGTTTTGCATCTGTTGAACGCTTCAATGCTTGTCCAACATAGTTTATACTCAACATCAACACTAGGATTACTGTTGACGCTGGTAGCCAAACCCAAGGTCTATTCTCCAAGTTATATGGAGTTGTTGCCGCACTTACTAAACGTCCTAAACTGGCAATTTGTTCTGGCAAACCATAACCTAAGAAAGTTAGTCCAGTTTCAAGACCAATGTTACCTGCATATGATAAAATTAATTGAACAGTTATCAATGAAGTTAAGTTTGGTAACATTTCAAGCATTATTATTTTCCAAGTTGGAGTACCGATTGTCTTTGATGCACTTATATAATCTAGACGCGATTCAGAAAGTGCTTTACTACGAACAATTCGTGCATAACCGGTCCAAGAGAAAACACTCATGATGAATATAAAACTCCAAATTGTTTGTTCAGGAACAATTACTAAAAATACAATGATAATCATTGTCGTTGGCAGTGTCATAACAAAGTCCGTAATACGCATGATAACATTATCTACCATTCCACAATAGTAACCCG
>CAYROB010000086.1:0-5788 GCA_964425775.1 uncultured Carnobacteriaceae bacterium | reverse complement strand
GACTCGGCAATTTATGAATCGATGGTTCGAATGGCACAAGACTTTAGTTATCGAAATCCTTTAGTTGATGGTCACGGTAACTTTGGTTCGGTTGATGGGGATTCGGCTGCGGCTATGCGTTATACCGAAGCACGAATGAGTAAAATTGCGATGGAATTATTACGCGATATTAACAAAGACACCGTTGATTTTCGTGATAACTATGACGGGAGTGAAGTCGAACCGGTTGTTTTACCGGCTAAATTTCCAAACTTATTAGTAAATGGAGCTAGCGGGATTGCGGTAGGAATGGCGACAAATATTCCAACGCATAACCTGCGTGAAACGATTGAAGCTTGTCGAATTGTCTTGCATAATCCTGAAGCGACAGTTGCGGAAATGATGGAAGTTTTACCAGGACCAGATTTCCCTACAGGTGGAATTGTTCTCGGTAAATCAGGTATTCGAAAAGCCTATGAAACAGGCCGAGGATCAATTCAAATCCGTGCCAAAACACGGATTATTGAGCAAAATGGTCGTGAACGAATTCTTGTAGATGAATTACCATACATGGTAAACAAAGCAAAGCTGGTTGAGCGAATTGCTGACTTAGCCAGAGATAAACGTATTGAGGGAATTACGGCCTTAGCCGATGAGTCTGACCGTGATGGGATGCGGATTGTCATTGATGTCCGTCGAGATAGTTCAGCAGCAGTTATTTTAAACAATTTATTTAAAATGACCTCACTGCAAACATCTTTTGGCTTCAATATGCTCGCAATCGTTGATGGTGTACCACGTACATTAGGTCTAAAAGAAATTATTGAACATTATTTAGAGCACCAACGCGTTGTTATTCGCAGACGAACAATCTTTGATAAAAAGAAAGCAGAAGCGCGCGCACATATTCTAGAAGGATTGCGGACAGCATTAGATCACATTGATGAGATTATTGCGATTATTCGTGGTTCAGATACGGGTGCCATTGCCAAAGAAGCATTGATTACTCAGTATCAATTATCCGATCGTCAAGCACAAGCGATTCTAGATATGCGCATGGTTCGTTTAACCGGGTTAGAAAGAGATAAAATCGAAGGTGAATATCAAGAATTAGTCGCTTTAATTACTGATTTAGAAGATATCTTAAATAATCCAGAACGAATTGACAGCATTATCGAAGAAGAAATGATTGGTGTAGCAGATAAATATGGCGATGACCGTCGTACAGAGCTTATGATTGGTGAAGCCTTGAGTTTAGAAGATGAAGATTTAATCGAAGAAGAAGAAGTCGTTATCACGATTTCACATAGTGGCTATATGAAACGGATGGCAATTTCTGAATTTAAAACACAAAACCGCGGTGGACGTGGGGTCAAAGGAATGGGAACCAATGATGATGATTTCGTCGAAACGATTCTGACAACGTCTACGCATGATATGGTCTTATTCTTTACCAATACAGGGAAAGTCTATCAAGCAAAAGCTTATGAAATTCCTGAATATGGCCGTACCGCCAAAGGAATCCCAGCCTTGAACTTCTTGGGCATTGATAACCAAGAGAAAATCCAAGCCGTTATTAACTTGAGTGATAAGTTAACAGCTGGCGAACAGCTTTTCTTTGCGACAAAACAAGGAACGGTGAAACGGACGGATTGTGGTGAGTTCCAAAATATTCGTGCAAATGGAATTATTGCCATTAATTTACAAGAAGGCGATGAACTGATCTCAGTCAAATTAACTGATGGAGAACAAAATATTATTATTGGAACAAAGAATGGATATGCCGTTAGTTTTGATGAAAACGATGTTCGTTCGATGGGACGAACAGCAACCGGAGTTCGTGGAATCAATCTACGTGAAGGTGACCATGTTGTTGGGGTAGATTTACTTGAGCCAGAAAGTTATGTTTTAACAATTTCTGAAAACGGCTATGGAAAAGCAACCAGAGCTTCAGAATATGCAATTCGTCGCCGTGGTGGAAAAGGAATCAAGACATTTAAGATTGTTGAACGTAACGGTTCACTGGTCGGCTTGAAAACCATTCGTGGAGATGAAGAAATTCTATTAATTACCACAGAAGGTGTCATTATTCGCTTTGAAGCCAGCGATATCTCAGTCACCGGACGAGATACTCAAGGAGTACGTTTGATGCGTCTAGATGAAGAGCACTTTATTTCGACATTATCAATCGTTGATCCTGAGGAAGAAGACGAGGAAGAATCAGAACTTGAAAATGAACAAAAAGAAAGTACGTCAGAAGACCAAGATCAGCTGGATGAACTAGTCCAACGAGCTGAAATGGACGATGCCGAGGAAGAACAAGAAGAATAAATTAAACAAATAAAAAGCAAAACACCTTTTAAACACAGTCTTTTTGGACTCTTTAAAAGGTGTTTTTTATTTTTTAAAAAATAACTAGTCTTTAATCGTGAGTGGTGCTAATTGTTCTTCAATCACAATCAAATCAACATCTGTTTGTAAAAGAGAGGCTGTTACATAAGCGCCTTCAATAAAGGAAACGTCATATAAAATAATTTTTTTATCCGAAAACTCCTCAGCCATTTCTAAATTCATCTTCGCACTACCTAGATCATAGAAAGCTAAGACTGTTTTTTCTTCAATTTCATTTAATACATTGGAAATCTTATCAAAACTTGTCCCAATCTCGCCATCTTCAGTTCCACCAGCGGTTCGAATTGTTACGTCGCCAGCTACTTGAGCTAAGAGGCGGGCAAGTCCATCGGCAATTTCTTCAACGTGTGAAACAAGAAGGATTGCATATTTCTTAGTCATCTAAGACACCTGCTTCTAGTAAAGCCTCAAAGAGATAAGCACTTGATTGAGCACCTGGATCAATATGACCAATCGAACGATCACCTAGGTAAGATGCACGACCTTTTGTCGCTTTCATATCTTTCGTGTTCGCTAGACTTTCAGCGATGACTTCTGCGGTTAATGTACCGGCTTGTACATGTTCAACGACAGGAGCCCACTCATCAACCATCGTTTTTTCGCCAACTTCAGCTTTACCTCTTTTTTGGATGCCATTTAAGCCACCAGCTAAAATATCACCGAAATCATCTGATTCTTTTGCTTCTTTCGCCATTGAAATGAAAGCCGAACCATATAAGGGACCTGATGCTCCACCAACTTTACTGACAAGTGTCATGCCAACATCTTGCAAGAGCTTGGCTAAACTATCGTATTCAGCTTCCGCCATTTTCTCTTTAACAGCAGTTGCTCCACGCGTTAAGTTACTCCCATGGTCACCATCACCAATCGCAGTATCTAAAGCATTTAATTGCTCTCTATTATCTGTTATTTTTTCACCGAATAGTGCAATCCAATTACTTACTTTTTTTATCTGAGTCATTTTGGCCTCCTCGAGTTCATTTACGTCAAATATTAGTAGTTAGTTACTTACCAAGAAATCGTTTCTTGTGGTGCGTTCAAATAATCAAGCCATTTAGCATCATCTAGTTTTAAGAGTGTCAGTGATAAACCTTCCATATCAATGGCCGTCATGTAATCGCCAACTTTTCTAAACTTAAGGTCCAAGCCTTCTTCATCAACTAATAATTCTTTAACATCATTCATAAAGACAAACTGTTCCATTAATGGCGTTGCACCCATACCATTTACTAAAACGGCATATTCATCTCCACTTGCCCACTCAAAGTCTTTCTTCAACTGTTCAACTAATTCTAGCGCTAACTTTTTGGAAGGCTGTAATTTTTCACGACGATAGCCCGGTTCACCATGAATACCGACACCATATTCGATTTCATCTTCATCAATATCAAATCCTGGAGTCCCGACTTCTGGGTTGGTTGCTGGGTTTAAGGCTACACCGATTGTTTTAATATTTGGAATGAGACGATCAGCTAACTCTTTAAGTTCCGTTAATGATTTTCCTTCTTCGGCAGCAGCACCGACAATTTTGTGAACAAGAACGGTACCTGCTACTCCACGTTTACCAGCAGTATATGAACTGTCCTCAACTGCAATATCATCGTCTACAACAATATGCTCAACTTTAATGTCTTCCATATCGGCTAAGTCTTGGGCCATTTCAAAGTTCATGATGTCCCCAGTATAGTTCTTAATAATTAACAGGACACCTTCACCTTCATCACTTACTTTAATTCCTTCAAGTACTTGGTCTGGAGTAGGTGATGTAAATACTTGTCCGGCAACAGCAGCCGATAACATTCCTTTTCCGACAAAACCAGCATGTGCCGGTTCGTGGCCACTACCTCCACCACTTACGAGCCCAACTTTACCCCGTTTTTCTGTTTTCCTGTGTATGACCATTGTCTCAGGTACACGCTCAACTAGGGAGTCATAGGCAAATGTTAAACCATTCAGCATCTCATCAACAACATCTTCCGGACGATTGATAATTTTCTTCATTACTTTTCACTTCCCTTTCATAATTATAGAATGCAACTATATTGTAACCGCTATCACTATTTAAAACAATTGATAGCAAGTGACCTTCAGAAAAAACAAAAGAAAAGTAACCAAAGAGGGAAAAAAGTATTTAAAAGATTGACTTGATAGAGTGTCTATGGTAATATTTTGGGAGTGAGTAATAATATAAAATTACTCTCCTTGCTCTTTAGAATATTAAAGAGCCACATAGACCACAAGGAGGTGCACAACGATGAATACAGTAGCAAAATATGAAATTATGTATATCATTCGTCCGGATTTAGGTGATGACCAAAAGAAAGAACTTATCGAGCGTTTTGACGCAGTTCTTACAAATAACGGTGCGGAGATAACAAGCTCTGACTATTGGGATAAAAATCGTAAATTCGCATATGAAATTGAAGACTATACAGAGGGTGACTATTACTTAGTTAACCTAGACGCAACAAATTCAGATGCAATTAACGAATTTGACCGATTAGCAAGAATCAATGACAATATTTTACGTCATATGGTGATTCGTTTAGATCATTTAGAAGGTTAAGACTTATAAGCAGGAAATGTTTCACGTGAAACATTTTAAGAAAGGAGCTTTTGATTGATTAATAATACTACACTAGTAGGTAGACTTACTAAGAATCCCGAGTTGAGGTTTACAGGTAATGGGGTAGCAGTTTTATCTTTTTCACTTGCGGTTGAACGAAGCTTTACAAACGCTCAAGGAGAAAGAGAAACAGATTTTATTAACTGTGTTGCTTGGAGAGGTACTGCGGAAACATTATCAAAGTTTGCAGTAAAAGGTTCTTTGATTGGTGTGACAGGATCGATTCAAACAGGAAGCTATCAAAACAATGAAGGTCGGACAGTTTATACAACCGAAGTTCTAGTAGATAATTTCCAAATGCTTGAACCTAAATCGGTTACCGATAATCGACGTAGTCAAGCTGGTGGAGGACAAGCAAGCAGTAATTATCAGAATACCCAAAGTAACCAATTTAGTTCTAATAATTATTCAAACGCAAATCAATCACAAAACTCTGAAGCTAAAAGTGCTAATGCTAACGAAAATCCATTTGCAAATATCAACTTTGACAATGCAAATCCATTTGAGTCAAATGATGATGTAACAGATATTTCAGATGATGATTTACCGTTTTGATTCACTTAAAAGAGGAGGAATAGATTATGGCTGGAGATCGTCGTGGCGGCGGAAGAAAAAGACGTAAAGTTGACTTTTTAGCAGCAAACCACATTGAATATGTGGATTATAAAGATGTAAACCTATTAAGCCGTTTCGTATCAGATCGTGGAAGAATTTTACCACGTCGTGTTACAGGAACATATGCTAAAAACCAACGTAAGGTTACACAAGCAG
>CAYROB010000085.1:0-5851 GCA_964425775.1 uncultured Carnobacteriaceae bacterium | reverse complement strand
ATCCAATTGTTTGAATGGAAAAGCGAGTTGTTGATAGTTGAAAATACGTTTTTTCGGATTGTCGTCCCAAGTCTGCCAGGTATTGAACTCACGATCGTTGAAACCAGTCAAATACGGTCCCGGATTGATTGTAGCGACTTCCACGTTGAACTCTTGCAGCTCTTGACCGAGTGCAGTAGCGATGGCTTCTATGGCGAATTTAGTTGAGGCGTAAGGTCCAGAGAAAGGGTTCACCATGAGGCCAGAAGCAGATGAAACAAAGATAATTTTCCCTTCACGCTTGCGTATCATTTTACGCGCAAATTCTTGTGTGAGTAAGATGGTACCAAATACATTGGTTTCAAATTGCTTACGTAAATTTTCTTCAGGAATATCAACAATAGCGCCCCCCTCTTTAACGGCCGCATTATTGACTAGTACGTCGATTTCCCATTTCCAAGCTTTTTCACGGTCAATTGGACTAGTGATATCAATTTTCTCAATGATAATGGGAATTCTTAATACGTCTGCATCTTCTTTTAAAATAGCTGCCTGAAGATCTGTTTCAGTTGTCGCGATAACATGGTGTCCAAGTTTGGCGAGAGTAAGAGCGGTTAGTTTACCGATTCCTGATCCAGCACCGGTAATTAAAATACTTTTCTTTATCATTAAAAAAAACCTCCTTATGTAATATGTTATATTGGCTTTATTATAAGGGGGAATATCCTTAAATCCCAGTGATACGCAAGAGATGTTCGGAGTTCTTTGGTAGGATGGAGTAGAAGACTAAAAAGAAGGAGCGATTTTAAAAATGACACGTAAAATCAAAGCATTTAAAAAGCAATTAGCAGAAAGTCAGATGATTGTGTTTTTTGGAGGAGCAGGTGTGTCAACAGAAAGTGGGATTCCAGACTTTCGGTCGTCCACAGGCTTGTATAGCGAAAATAATCGAGGATATTATTCTGCGGAAGAATTAGTTTCCTATAGCTTCTTTAAAAGATATCCGGATGAATTTTTTGATTATTATTTTAAACATCTTGTTTTTGAAGAAGCAGAACCAAATGCTGGTCATTTATTTCTGAAAGAATTAGAAGATGCAGGAAAAGATGTCCATGTAATTACGCAAAACATTGATGGCCTACATCAAAAAGCTGGGAGCTCAAAAGTTTACGAGCTCCATGGATCTGTTCGAAGAAATTATTGCACGAAGTGTGGTCAGCCTTATGATTTATCCGAACTCGAGTTAGATACAGCTGGCATTCCAAGATGCCCTTTAGACCATGCAATTGTGCGACCAGATGTAGTTTTGTACGAAGAGAGCTTGGATCAAAATACAATGCAAGGCGCGATCTCAGCAATTAAAAGAGCGGACATGTTAATTATTGCGGGGACTTCACTTATTGTCTATCCTGCCGCCGGTCTGATTCGTTATTTTGATGGGGAACACTTAGTTGCTATCAATAAGTCCCCAATTACTGTACCTGCAGGAACATTGATTTTTGAAGATTCAATCGGAAATGTACTGGCTGAACTAAGAACCAGCTAATTATTCGAGCATTTGCCAAGTGAGTGGATCTACTAATTCGATGTGACGGATGTTTTCTAAAGGTGTTTTAAACATCTCGCCATTTTTGAGAGAAAAACAAATTTCATTGTCGTGATTACCGGCAACTAAACAATAATATTCTTGGAAAGAAGCTCTATTTATCAAGGTATTTGTTTGTAGGAAGATAGGAAGTTTTTTTTGATAGGCGTAGGCAAGTTTCTCACCAATATCATTTAAAGACAATTGAGTTTTAGGTGAAGTATTTTTATTCTGTTCTGCAAGGCTCCTTTTTTTGATGGCTTCTGTATGGTCAGATAACATGAGTCCTTGCCATTTCATTTTGCCACGATCTTGATACCCCATTTGGTCTGGCGTTAGTCGGATAATTTTTTTAGGCATGAGATCACTTCCTGTCTTTCTCATCGTCTGTATTTGCTTGGTGTCCACCGAGTAACTTACTTCGTTCAATAACAGTGCTATTTTCCATCAAACTATTTGCATGCAGCAATGAGGTGTAGCCAAATTTTTCACGGACCAAGTCAATTGTTTGGTCAAGTCGCTCATTTTTCACAACGTCTTCAACTGTCTCAAATAAATTCAATTGCTGGGCTTGTTTAGGCACCAGGTTATTAAAGCTGACATTAACTGTGCGTACTGGATTTCCATCGTAATATTTACGAAAAAGTTGGATGAGGTAATCGACTAGTTTCTGCGAAGAGTCGGTGGCTTCGATACTCATTTGTCGATTGAAACCGAGATAAGAACTATTTCTGGAATAGCCAATAGTTAGTCTGATAGTAGTCGTTGCTAGCTTATGTTTTCTTAAGCGACTGGCATTTGCATCACTCATCTCATGAATAACGATTTCAACATCTCGTGGATTAGTATAGTCGTGATTTAAAATTTGATTTTTTGAGAAAGAGTTTGACTTAGCTGTATACGTGTCTGATAAAATCGTGCGGTCAATTCCATGTGCATGAAAGAAAAGTTGTTCGCCAATTGTATGGAAGAGCCTTTTAATTAGACTAAAGTCAGCATGGGCCAAGTCGTAAAGATTATAAATACCGATTTGTTTAAGTTTTACTTCGGTACGAGAACCAATACCCCAGAAGTCTGACAGCTTGTTGATGCGCCAGATGGTAGTTGGAACAGTCTCATAACTCCAGTAGGCTTGATAGAAATTTGCCGCATCATATTTTGCTTGGTGGTCTAAGGCAAGTTTGGCTAGCAGAGGATTATCACCGATACCCACGGTAGCAACTAATCCCAACTCGCGCCAAATATCCAGCTGAATGCGTGTCGCAATTTCTTCAGGTGGGCCAAATAGACTTCGGGAGTTTGTGACATCTAAAAAAGATTCGTCGATACTGTAAATGTGTAAATCAGACATCGGAACATAGCGTTTGAAAATTTCAACAATGGCTAAGTTTTTTTCCAGGTAGAGCGCCATCCGTGGCTCAACAATTTGAATAGTAGAATTTCTTGGGAACTCATAAACTCGTGTTCCTGTTTTCACACCGTAGATCTCTTTGACTTTGGGTGAAGCAGCAAGAACTAAACCGCCACTATTCTTTGGTTTGCTGACTACTGCAATCATCGCAGTTAAAGGGTTTTGCTTACGTTCCACTGCTTCCACACTGGCGAAAAAAGCTTTAATATCAACACACAAAATATCGCGTCTGGGTTCATTTGAATAATCCATCTGGATAATTGACTCTTTATAATTGATTGACATATCAACTTTTCTCCTTTCACATACCGAACTTGTGTTCTGTTTAAGTATAGAAAATAGAAGAAAGATAGTCAAGGAGAACCAGAGAAAAAGATAGCAATTTTTCTAAAAGATTCATCAGTAAGAATTAAAAAAATATGGTAAAATGAGTAAATAGAGAAAGGGCTGAGGTAATGGCAGAAGAATTATCTACTTATCTTCATCAAGAAATGATTAAAGAATCTAGGAATTACCAGTGGCGGATTGTGAGTGATAGCTACAAGGGTGCGATTGAGATTTATTTAGCCGTTTCAGTTGATATAGCACCTAATCAATTTGTGCAAGATATTAATGCGCAAGTGAATTCACCAGGTAAAATCTATTTTGAGGAAGTCGTTTGTTTTTATGATCAAACAAATAATAAAATCATCAAGGATAATTATTTGTGTGCAATTCCTTTGGATCCAGTTGCAGGGGTTGAGGCGGGCTATGTTGACGCTTTTGTCAAACAATTAAATATTATGTTTTCTACTGCGAAAAGTCAGTTGAGGTTGTTCCTTGAAAATGAAGAAGAACAAGAGTTTACACTGAAATGGAATGAAGAGAACATGGAAAACACTGTGAAGACAATGAAACGAACGAATTATTATTCAAGAGAGCAGTTGATTTTTTCAACAGAGAAAGAACAATCTCTAGTTGACAAGTTTAAGGGGGAGCAGTATGACGGCATGGAAAGAATATAAAATTTACATTAACAGTGAGGCAGAAGACAGTGTTTCAGAAATATTAATGAATTTAGGTTCAACAGGGGTTAGTGTCACTAGTCGAGCGGATTTTGAAAACTTACCGGAATATCAATTAGATACTTTGTGGAAACTAGATGAAAGTAAATTTCCAAAAGAAGGGGTCATTGTCAAAGGCTACTTTGCTTTAGAAACGATTGATGCTAATTTTAACAAAGAGCTCCATAAAAAATTAGACGTTTTAAAGGAATTAGGTTTAGGTGTAGAGAATTTCACAGTTGAATCTGTAACGATTAAGGATACAGACTGGGAAAACACGTGGAAGGAATTTTATAGTTCTGTTCCAGTAACACGCTACTTAACGATTGTTCCAGAGTGGGAAGAGTATGAAAAGAAACAAGTAGATGAGCAACTAATTGTGATGGATCCAGGTCTAGCCTTTGGTACAGGTACTCATCCGACGACCCAACTTTCGATTCAGGCATTAGAGACAATCATGCGCGGCAATGAAGTAGTGGTCGATGTTGGAACTGGGTCAGGTGTACTGACAATCGCCAGTAGTTTATTAGGTGCAAGTGAAATTTACGCTTATGACTTAGATGATATGGCAGTAACTTCAGCAAAAAGTAACATCGAATTAAATAATTTACCATCGAAAATTGTAATTCAAGAGAATAATTTACTGAAAGATGTTATAATAGAAGCGGATGTTATCGTTGCCAATATTTTAGCGAATATTATATTGCAATTAATTCCGGATGCCATGCGGGTATTAAAATCTGGTGGGTATTTTATCTCTTCTGGGATTATTGCCGAGCAAAAGGAAGAAATGCTTGCGGCTTTGACCAATGAGGGGTTCAAAATACAACAAGTCAATCAAATGGAAGACTGGTTAGTTATTATCGCAAGAAAACCTTGAAAATATTGGATATTTTAGGTAATTATTTCCAATTGGTAAAGAAATAGTATAAAATAGGTATATTACAATGAAAAAGGGGATATATAAATGAAAGACGTAGCACAATACATTGACCACACAGTACTGAAAGCGGATGCAGTAACTGCCGACATCGAAAAGATTTGTAAGGAAGCAGTGGAATATAACTTCAAAACAGTCTGTATCCAGCCTTACTGGATTTCATATGCAAAAGAAGAACTAGCAGGATCAGAAGTAGGTATTACAACTGTTATCGGCTTCCCATTAGGTGCAAACGCTTCAGAAGTTAAAGCATTTGAAGCAAAAAAAGCACTTGAAGATGGTGCAACAGAAGTCGACATGGTCATCAATATCGGTGCATTAAAGTCTGAAGACTATGACACAGTATTAAACGATATAAAAGCAGTAGTCGATGCAGTAAACGGCGAAGCAGTAGTGAAGGTCATTATTGAAACAGCGTTATTAACAAAAGATGAAAAGGTTCGTGCTTCAGAATTAGCTAAAAAAGCTGGTGCAGACTTTGTTAAAACTTCAACGGGCTTCTCAACAGGTGGAGCAACAATCGAAGATATCAAATTAATGCGTGCAACAGTTGGTCCAGACATGGGTGTTAAAGCCTCTGGTGGAGTTCGCGATTACGATGATGCAGTAGCAATGATTGAAGCTGGAGCGACACGAATCGGTGCTTCAAGTGGGATTGCTATCGTTGAAGGTTTAAAAGCAACAGAAAATTCATACTAACTTTATACAAGTACTTTAAAATTTGAAAAAAGAGCTTATAATCGTTATAATTAAGGGGCCAGCACACTTTAATGGGTGCTGGTCTTTTGTAAATGTATTTATTATAAAAAAAGAAGGTGTCTGAAGATGGCTAAGAAAATTGATTATACAGCACAAGAAGTAATCGCAATGTGTTTAACTTATATGAATAGTGA
>CAYROB010000084.1:0-5857 GCA_964425775.1 uncultured Carnobacteriaceae bacterium | reverse complement strand
AAATCCCTAAAAATTATTGAGGAGCGTTCACTTCAAATGACAGTTTTCGATTATGAAGATATTCAATTAATCCCAGCCAAAGGTATTGTAGAGAGTCGTTCACAGTGTGACACATCTATTGAGTTTGGAAGTCGTCGTTTCAAAATACCAGTAGTTCCTGCAAATATGCAGACGATTATTGATGAAAAGCTAGCAGTTTGGTTAGCAGAAAATGATTACTTCTATGTCATGCACCGCTTTGAAGAAGAAACAAGAAAAGACTTTGTTAAAGATATGCAAGGTAGAGATTTGTTTGCTTCGATTAGTCTAGGTATCCAAGACGCTGAATACGGTTTTGTAGAGGAATTAGTTGCTGAAAATCTTGTTCCAGACTATATTACGATTGATGTAGCTCATGGTCATTCGAATCGTGTAATTAATATGATTAAGCATGTTAAGAAACACATGCCTGAAACATTTTTAATTGCTGGAAATGTTGGAACACCTGAAGCAGTTCGTGAATTAGAAAATGCTGGAGCTGATGCAACAAAAGTTGGAATCGGACCAGGTAAAGTATGTACAACAAAGCTTAAAACCGGTTTTGGTACAGGTGGCTGGCAATTAGCAGCACTTTCACGTTGTTCTAAAGTGGCACGAAAACCTTTAATCGCTGATGGTGGAATTAGAACGCATGGAGATATCGCTAAATCAATTCGTTTTGGCGCATCTATGGTTATGATTGGGTCATTACTTTCAGGACATGACCAATCACCAGGTAAAATGGTCGATGTAAATGGTAAAAAGTTCAAAGAATATTTCGGTAGTGCATCAGCACAACAAAAAGGTGAACACCGTAACGTCGAAGGTAAATCAATGCTCGTTCCTTATAAAGGTGACCTAGCAGATACGTTGAATGAAATGCAACAAGATTTACAATCTTCAATCTCATACGCAGGTGGAGATGATCTTAAAGCAATCCGTACTGTTGATTATGTTGTTGTTAAAAACTCAATTATGAATGGTGACAGCTATAACATGGCAGGTATTGGCGCATTTGATGTCCCGGATAGTTTTGCATCATCAAACTTCCAAACACCTTAATTCAAATATAAATATAAAAGCTGAGGGAAAATCCCCTCAGCTTTTTTAAATCTCTTTATTATTTTTACGAGTCCTCTTGCTTAGCCAATTCATCTAAAATAATTTGTGCCGAATCTTCTAAATCGATATTTCGAATAATTAAATCAGTTTGTTCGGGTGGTAATAACTCCCTAGTGTTTCGACAAAAACGGATCCGTTCATCAATTTGAGCTTGCGAGTCTCCACGTTTTTCCATTCGTTCAACCATTTCTTCCTCTGTTATTTTAATAAAGACAATATAAGCTTCCTCTGGATAGGCTGCCTTTAAAGCATCAGCTCCCTGTTGATCAAGCGATACATGCACTACATCATGCTTTTCTAACATCGATTCAACTTCAGCTTTTGTGAGTCCATACCGATTTCTATTATAGACCGTCTGCTCCACAAAATCCGCCATATCTGCTTCTGTAAAATCACGAAAATAATAATCAGTGCCGTCTACTTCACCTAAACGAGCTTTCCTTGTTGTGGTGGTGACAAGTCTTGGAACTCCTTTAGTATCTAATATTTGGCCAATAGATGTTTTACCACTACCACTCGGACCGACAAGTACAATAATTTTTTTATTCTTCATAAAACATATACTGTCCTTTCTTTAGACGAATTTTGTGTTTAAGGTCTTCTTTTGTCCTTCTTCAATAAAAGCAGTTTTATCAGCTTCCGGAACCATTGAACCACCCGTTCCCCAAGCAATATGGGTTGCATTTTCTAATTTGTCTTGAAGATTATTCTTCGCTAGATATTTTTTGCCCGTTTCAGAGCCTAACAATTTAAAAGGTCCGGCTAAGCCAGCAACTGCAGCCGGCTCTAGGAAGATATTTTCTTCTTGATATAAATTAATTAAGAGCGAACTGAAGCTATCATCTTGTAGTGTGTAACCACCACTGAAATAATTATTCATTAATTTTGCAACAAGACCGGAAGTCCGTGGTACTGCTAAGCCATCTGCGACAGTCAAACCTCCAAGGTTCAATTCGTCAACTGCTATCCCGTCAAATCGCTGTGTTTCCAAACCAGCAATCATACTTGGCATTTTAGTCGGTTCTGCAAAAAAACAGTGCACATGATCACCAAAGGCATGCTTTAAGCCAAAAGTAATTCCACTCGGTGAGCCTCCAATTCCACATGGAAGATAAACAAACAATGGATGGTCTGCATCTACTTGGATTCCCTCTTTGGCTAACTGCTCCTTCATGCGATACCCTCCAACTGTGTAACCTAAAAACAGTTCAACTGAATGTTCATCATCTACAAAATAACTCTTGGGATCACTGTTTGAGGCTTCGCGTCCAGCATCTACAGCTTCTGAGAAGTTTGTTTTATGTTCGACTACTTCGACACCACGTTCTCGCAAGAAGTTCTTTTTCCAAGCCTTAGCCTCTTCCGACATGTGGACTGTCACTTTAAAACCAAGTGCGCGCCCCATTGCACCAACACTGATCCCTAAATTACCTGTCGTTCCAACCGTTATATTATAGCCAGAAAAGAAATCCTTAAATTTCTCACTAGCAAAAGCTTCGTAATTCTCAGCCGTATTTTCAAGTAAACCTTCCTGGAGTGCGAGTGTTTCAGCATATTTCAACACTTCATAAATAGCTCCACGCGACTTAACTGTTCCAGAAATAGCCAATAAATCATCTCGCTTTATATATAACTTACCCGGCAGATCTACATTGTATTGCTTCTCTAACCATTTAGTCATTCCCTCAATCTCTGTTATTTCAGATTCTAAAATTCCTTTTTTATCTCTTGTTTCAGGATAGACCTGTTGAATAAAAGGAGCAAATCGCTGGAAACGATCTTCTAGTTCTTGAATATCTTTAAGGCTGTAGTTTGATTCACTATTGGTCTCCTCTGCCTTCTTTAGACTTGGATTCAACCATAATATTTCTTCTTCTTTTTTTAATAACTCGATTACTTCGGACTTTACCAAATTAATTCTCCTTACCCGTTAATTTTTTGATATATTTCTGTTATTGTACCATATAAGCTAAGTGATTGAATGAAAATAATAAGAGCTGCAATTTTTTGTTCTTATTTTTTTCAAAACTAATGATTTATAAGTAGATAATGGTATACTAGTTAGGGTAAGCAATTATTTTATGGAGGGCGATTATGGAACTTTTAACATCTAAAGTGCTCGACGTTTGCACAGGTATTGGCCGATTAATGCTTGAAAATGGGGCAGAAACCTCACGAGTAGAAGATACTGTTTATCGAGTAGCTGTCAATTATGGAATGCACGGTGTCAGTGTGTTTTCTGTTCCTACTGCTTTAATCGTAACCGTACAAGAACCTACCGGTAGAGAACATACGCGTTTACACCGAGTAACGGAACAAAAAAGTAATTTGCAAATTATTGCAGATGCAAATGAACTTTCACGAAAAATTGCAGAAACGGATATTCCACCGAATGAAGCATTAGACGAAATTGACCGAATGAATCGATCTGAATCTTCTTATTCTTTAATGGATGAATTTTTGGCATCTGCTTTAATTTGTGGATTCTTCGCGATTTTATTTGAAGGAAATTTAAATGACTTAGCTGCCGCAACAATTACTGGAAGCTTAGGCTATATGCTCTTTCTATATTTCCAAAAAATAATTGATGTGCGCTTCTTTAGTGAGTTACTCGCTTCAGCTTTTATTGGCTGGGCCGCTTTTTTCTTGACCTCTGTCGGAATTGGCCATGATGTGAATATTATCATTGTTGCCAGTGTGATGACGCTTGTCCCTGGTAAAGCAATCACCAATGGAATTCGCGATTTGATGGCAAGTCATTTACTCTCTGGTGTCAGTGTTCTGGCAGATGCCTTATTAACTGCATCAGCTATTGGTATTGGAATTGCTACGGTTTTATCGTTTATTTAATTTTCAAGGAGGCTATCAATTGAATATATTGCAAGATTTTATTATCCATTTTGGCTCAAGTTTTATAGCAGCTTTTGGGTTTACCATTTTATATAACATTCCTAAAAAAGTTGTTTTTCCCGCATCACTTACTGGAGCAATCGGTTGGACTTCGCACTTTTTCTTGATTAACTATTTTATGACCGAGAACTTCCTTGCGACAATTATTGCATCTTTTTTCATTGCTTTTGTTAGCCAAATTTTTGCGCGGAAACATAAAAAACCTGTTATTCTCTTTACTTTACCAGGTATTATTCCACTTGTTCCAGGAGGAATGGTCTATAATATGATGCGTTCATTTGTTGAAGGACAAACAAACCTAGGCGTTCAATTCGCAATTAATACATTTCTAACTGCTGGTGGTTTAGCTCTCGGTCTGCTAATTAACAGCGCTCTGTTTCAGATTCTTTCTTCACGTGACATCTTTAAAAAAGGACAAAAACAGACCCCTTAAGCTTTACTTATTGAAGTTGAATATGAAAAAGCCCAACACATTGATTGATAAACAATGTGTTGGGTTTTCTTTTTATTTATATAGAATTATTTTGCTGCTAACGCTTGATTTGCTGTAACAATTGATAACTTGTAGACGTCCTCTTCAATACATCCTCGAGATAAGTCTGCGATTGGTTTATTCAAGCCTTGTAAAATTGGACCAATTGCTTCAAATCCACCTAATCGTTGCGCAATTTTGTAACCAATGTTTCCAGATTGTAGTTCTGGGAATACAAAGACTGATGCTTGACCTGCTACTTCTGATTCAGGCGCTTTTTGATGTCCTACAACACTGTCAATCGCCGCATCAAATTGTAATTCACCTTCGATTGCTAATTCTGGTGCTAATTCATTGGCAATTTCTGTAGCTTCTCTGACCTTGTCAACCATTGGACCGGCACCTGATCCTAATGTCGAAAAGCTTAGCATGGCTACTTTAGGATCAATACCAAAGATCTCTGCTGTCCGTGCACTTTCAATTGCAATTTCAGCTAGCTGCTCTGGATTTGGATCTAAGTTAATAGCACAATCCGAGAATAGTAAACGCTCCGTGTTACGTAACATTATAAATGCACCAGAGGTCAAGTTTACATCTGGACGCGTTTTAATAATCTGAAGTGCTGGTCGAACAGTATCTCCTGTTGAGTGGATTGCACCACTGACTAAACCATCAGCAATATCCATATAGACAAGCATTGTTCCAAAGTAGTTTTCATCTTTTAACATTTCACGTGCTTGTTCTTCTGTTGCTTTTCCTTGACGACGCTCCACGAAGCTAGCAACCATTTCATCATATTCATCATAATTTGCTGGGTCATAAATTTCCATACCCTCAAGATTGAATCCACTTTCATTAGCAAACTGGATAACATCTTCTTTGTTTCCAATTAAAATAGGTTCGACTAGATTTTCACGCTTTAATCGAACAGCTGCTCCTAAAACACGTGAATCTGTTGGCTCTGGAAACACTAAACGTACTTTCTTATCTACAATTTTATTTTTTAATGATTCAAACATTTGAACCCTCCATATAAATTTATTTACATACTAATAGTACCAAGAAAGTCAGCAAAGACAAAATTTCTAAACTGTTTTATGTGTTCTTAAGATGTGTATTTTCAAATATTTACACTTTCGTCTCATTTATTACATTACGATTACAAGTTATTGCTTGATATGATATACTGTATCTATCAAAAAGGGAAGGTAGTGAGATAAAATTGACTAAATCATTCAAAAGAAAAATTAGAAAAACAAGTTTAGTACTACTTGGTTTGGCACTACTCAACTTCACTTATCAGTTTAATCTTTCTACTAATAATCCTAGGGTTTA
>CAYROB010000083.1:227-5908 GCA_964425775.1 uncultured Carnobacteriaceae bacterium | reverse complement strand
GCAGCCATTGCAAATGTGTTACTATTGTTTGTGTTAATTAAATTTAGTTAGCGTTGATGATACAGACGCAACCTGCAGAACGTGATTCAAGCTCAACCTGTGCCTGTCGAATCCTGAACATCCCCAGATAATATATTATCTCTCTTGAGACACTCTTATAATAACAGATATCCACAGGAAATTCAACCTTCTCAGCTTATACAGAAGGTTTCTCAGCATTCTCAACTTTAATCCGTGAAATGGTCTGTATCGCCATAGCGGTCTAACTCAAAGGTCCCATCTTGATAATGAACAACGGAAACACTCCCGTTAAGTACCGATGGTGGATTTTCTAAATCGGGAATCATGCTTTCAAATAATGAATGAATCACACCACCATGAGCGACAATTAGGACGGTTTTCTTTTCACCTAGGTTTTCTTCTATTACCTTGTCTAACCCCTTATTTAGGCGTTCTAGGAAGATTGATGCATTCTCAGCATGTTGATGTTCATCAATCTCATGAACAGCGTCCATCCGCTCATTTGGGCCGACATGAGCAAGTAAATGCTCCTTGCTTTCGTAACCTAGATGATCCGCTATCGCCATGAAGGCATCGTCATCATAGCCGCCTTCATAACTACCAAAGAAAAACTCTCTGAATTCAGGCAGCGCAATAATCTCAAGCGCATCCGCTGTTTTTTCATTTTCCTGTAGGATCAATTCTGCCGTATTGACGGTACGCAAGAGATCACTCGAATACACCGCATCAAACTTAACATCTTTTAAGCCTCGACCACTTCTGAGCGCATCTTTCACTCCTAAATCCGTCAATGGTGAGTCGCCCCACCCTTGCACGCGACCATACAAGTTAAAATACGTCTCTCCGTGTCTAATAAAGTATAAAGTTAATCTCTTTTTCGGCATCAGTTGCTTCTTCCTTTCCATTTAACCATAACGGTCTTTTAACGCACGTTGGATATCGCGTTTTTGATCTTGTCGGCGGATTGATTCACGTTTATCATGTTGTTTCTTTCCGCGGCCTAAACCAATTAAGACTTTAGCGCGCCCATTTTTCAGATAGACTCTTAATGGAACTAGTGCGATTCCACTCTGTTGCGACAAGCCCATTAAGCGATCCAATTCTTTACGATTCATCAATAACTTGCGTGTGCGCAGTGGATCGTGGTTAAATTGGTTTCCTTCTTTAAATGGCGCAATATGCACATTATATAACCACAGTTCATTATCTCGAAAACCGGCAAAGCCATCCTGCAGACTAATTTGTCCTTGACGGATGGATTTGATTTCGGTTCCTTTCAGTACAATTCCCGCTTCAATCGCTTCTAATATTTCATAGTTGTAACTTGCTTTTCGGTTCTGAGCAATGGCTGGATTTCTTTTTTTCGCCAAATCACTCATCCTCCTCATTTTCTTTTATTTATTTTTTCGGTCACGTATTTCAAAGCCTTTTTTCTTTGGCTTCTTTTTCTCAGCTTTTTTGCCAGACTTTTTCGTACGTACCTGTTTTTTCTTTTTCTGCTTTTTATTTTTACGTGATGTTTCTTCCACAATCTCAAAGTCAATATTATATTGTTCGACATCGACATTAATTAACTTCACTTTAATTTCTTCACCAATGCGGAAGATTTCTCCCGTACGGCGACCAATTAACATCATGCCCCGCTCGTTAAACTCGTAGTAATCGTTCTTCA
This sequence comes from uncultured Carnobacteriaceae bacterium, assembly GCA_964425775.1. Lineage (GTDB taxonomy): Bacteria > Bacillota > Bacilli > Lactobacillales > Carnobacteriaceae_A > Atopostipes. The sequence goes on along the minus strand of CAYROB010000083.1, from coordinate 4,215 downwards.
TGTTCGACATGTGTACTAAACCTTCGACGGCTTCTTCCACTTGTACAAACATACCAAAGTTGGTAATCGAGACGATTTGCCCTTCAAATTCTTGACCCACTTTATCGACCATAAATTCAGCCATTTTCAGATCTTCAACTTCACGTTCGGCATCAATTGCGCGACGTTCGGCCATTGAACTGTGTTCAGCGATTTCTGGTAATTTGCCTGACCAGTAATCTTTGGCGGCTTTATTGGCACCAACTTCTTGGTAGTAGTGAATTTGACGGTGGAGTACCAGATCCGGGTAACGACGGATTGGCGCCGTAAAGTGTGAATAATACTCAGCCGCTAAACCATAGTGACCCAAAGGTACTAAGTCATAGCGCGCACGTTGCATCGAACGGAGCATCAACATATTCACTACTTGTTCAAATGATTCACCTTTCACTTCATCTAAAATCCCTTGTAGCACTTTTGGTGTAATATCTTCTTTTTGACCACGCACTTGGACACCCAAGGCTGAAACAAACTCAATAAAGTTTTGCATTTTTGCTTCATCCGGTTGCTCATGCACCCGGTATAAGAATGGAAGGTTACGCTTTGAATGCTCTAAAGATACGGCCTCGTTTGCGCTCAGCATAAATGATTCAATCATCCGCTCACCCACGCCTCTTTCCACTAAATGAATCGCTAGTGGTGTGCCGTCGTCTTCCATCTCAAATTCAATTTCTTTTGTATCAAAGGAGATTGCACCATTTCGATTACGCTTTCGCTCTAACACATGATGCAAGTCTTCCATTACTTGTAGCATTTCAACTAAATCTTCATTTTCTTTCACTAATGTTGGATCCTGATCCATCAAAATTCCATTAACACCTGTATACGACATTCTGCGGTATGAGCTGATCACACTTGGATAAATGTCATACGACACAATTTTACCAGCCTGATCGATTTCCATATCACAAGACATCGTTAAACGGTCGGTATTTGGATGGAGGGAACAGATTCCATTCGATAATTTTTGAGGCAACATCGGAATCACTCGGTCAATTAAATACGAGCTCGTTCCTCGTTCGAAAGCTTCTTTGTCAATCGCACTACCTTCACGTACATAATGCGCCACATCCGCGATGTGGACCCCTAATTTATAGTTTCCATTTGGTAGTTTTTCCGCATTAATCGCATCATCTAAATCTTTCGCGTCTTCCCCATCGATTGTGATCACGATTTGCTCACGCAAGTCTGTTCGGCCTTCTAATTCTTCTGGAAGGACCTCATCTGGGATCGCCTCGGCTTCTTTTAGTACTTCTTCTGGAAACTCTGGCTTGATCCCATGTTTATACGCAATCGATAAGATATCAATTCCTGGTTCATCTTTATGACCAATGACTTTTGTAGCGATTCCCTTTAAATCTTCATTTTCATAACGTGGGAAATGCGTCAATTCAACAATAATGATCTGACCTTCAACTGGTCGGATTCCTTTTGCTTCAATTTGCACCGTTAAGTGTTTGAGCTTTTTCTCTTCTGGGATGACATACCCATACATGCCAAGGTCATTCACTTCTTTCTTGCTGTACGGCTTAAATTCACCAATGACTTGTGTCGTTCCCCGCTCGACAATCTTAATAATTCGTCCTTCAGCACCTCGGTCATTCCAAGGTTGTGCTTCTTTTAAAATCTCTAAGCGCACAGTATCGCCATGCAGCGCAGTATCGACATCTTTTGGACTAATAAAGATATCCTTTTCATAATCCGGTATCGTTACAAAACCAAAGCCACGGTCTGTTCCACTAAATGTACCTTCAAATGCTGGCTCTTCATCCATTAACTTAAACTGTCCATCATCTGTCAAAAACACTTTACGGTCGCGTTCTAGCGCTGCGAGGGCTTTGACTACTTCTTTAAATTTATTTGATGAAGTAAATCCTAGTCCTTTCGTAATATCATTGACAAAATAACTTTTTTTGCCTGCTTGTTCCATATAATCTATAATTAACTTTTTATTTTTCTTCATTACTTAACTCCCGTCATTCTACTAAAAGCTTTCACCCTTTTAGTCTTGTTCCTATGCAACATTTCAATAAATCTTTTTTTTTTGACTACACATTTTTCTCTAAAAAAACGAGTAGGTCTTTCCGTAAATCTGTACCGGCTCGACCAGTCGTAATCACATGCGGGGCCTTTTGATAGCAATGAAAATCAACATCCACTTGCTTAAACTCTTTTTTAAGTTTACGCACTTCCGTTGATTCAATCATTCCGTCCAAACGTCCTTGACCTAAGAAGATTGGTAACTTCACATTTCCGTACTCTTTCGCCATGTCAACCACATGATTGTTAATGCCTTTTAATATTTCATTTATTCTTTCAAATACTCGATCTTTTTGACTTGTTATTTCTGTTTCAGTTGCGCCTAACTTTTTCTTTTTCGCTTGATACCAACTCCAGAAATAGTTTGGAATGTTGGTCTCTTGATTGGGCATTAACGGTGATGAAAAGGCACCATAGGCAGTCACTTCGTGTTTCAACATTAAGTCAGTTGCGATAATTCCCCCTAAAGATAAGCCAAAGACCGATATGTTTTCGTAGCCATCATTCACTAATTTCTGGTAAGCGGCTTCCCCATTTTTTATCCAATCTTCGATTCCATAATTTAAGATTTCATCTGGATTATCTAGTCCATGTCCATCAAATGTTGGCATATAAACGGTGTAATCTTCACGCGCCAATGCCCGACCCAAGCTTAATACATCTAATGGTGAACTTGTATAGGCATGAAATAATATAATCGCTTTTGGACCTCGTTTTTCATAATACTTCAATTTCTTCAATCTCCCTATTTTTCTTATTCTCATACCACAGTTTATAACAGATTTGTTTTTCTTACTACTATTTAACTTGTGATATTAAAAAACCTATCCTTTGCCCTAAAAGAGAAATCCCTTTTACGCAAAACAGATAGGCTTAAAAGTTATCGATTAGCTAGCTTACACGCTGTAAGAGAAACGCTAAGGCGAAAAATAAAATGAGACAGACAATTGTAGTTTTCAATAATACTGCTTCAAACCCTCGAGCTTTTTGTGTATTAAAGAGTTCACTACCACCCATAAAAACGTTTGATGAACTGTTTGTTTTTGTAGGTTGAATGGCTATCACGATGATCGAAAAAATTGCTAATATTAACATTGAATTTAATAAAATATCATACATTTACGAGACCCCCTCTTAAAGTCCTATGTTACTAACAATAACACAAAGGCCTGTATATTTCTATTGTTTTCTGTCTATTTGTTTTTTTCTTGCGAAAATAAAAAACCAGCCTATTCACTTTCGTAAATAGGCTAGCTTCAGTTAAGATTTAGTTATTTGTTTGGAATTACAGGTTGTAGAATGCGCCTTTTCCTGCGTATGATCCAACTTCTCCTAGTTGCTCTTCAATTCTTAGCAACTGGTTGTATTTTGCCATACGGTCAGATCTTGATGCTGAACCTGTCTTGATTTGACCTGCGTTTGTTGCTACCGCAATGTCTGCAATTGTTGAGTCTTCTGTTTCTCCTGAACGGTGTGAGATAACTGCTGTAAATCCAGCTTTTTTAGCCATTTCAATTGCTGCAAATGTTTCTGAAAGTGTACCGATTTGGTTCACTTTGATTAGGATTGAGTTACTGATTCCACGCTCAATACCGTGTGCTAATTTTTCTGTGTTTGTTACAAATAAGTCGTCTCCAACGATTTGTACACGGTCACCAATACGGTCTGTTAGCTCTTTCCAGCCATCCCAGTCGTTTTGGTCCATTCCATCTTCAATTGACACGATGAATGGGTATTTGTTTACTAATTCTTCTAAGAAGTCTACTTGCTCTGCAGGTGTTAGTACTGGTGCGCCTTCACCTTCATATAATGAGTAGTCATATTTTCCATCTACATAGAACTCTGATGCTGCAACATCAAATCCTAGTTGAACTTCTTCGCCAACTTTTAATCCTGCTGCTTCAATTGC
>CAYROB010000083.1:0-217 GCA_964425775.1 uncultured Carnobacteriaceae bacterium | reverse complement strand
AAACTTAGGTGCAAATCCACCCTCGTCTCCAACTGTAATACCTAAACCACGTTCACTTAAAATTGACTGTAATGCGTGGAAAATTTCTGTTCCCCAACGTAGTCCTTCTTTAAATGAAGGTGCGCCTACTGGTAAAATCATGAACTCTTGGAATGCAATAGGTGCATCTGAGTGTGATCCACCGTTAACGATGTTCATCATTGGTGTTGGTAATAAT
>CAYROB010000082.1:2764-5968 GCA_964425775.1 uncultured Carnobacteriaceae bacterium | reverse complement strand
GTGCCCTTTGGCTAAATAGGCTGCCGCTTGTTCTTTTTCATCCACAATAGCTTCAAGGTCTAAGGCTGTGTCCAACAAGCCTACCTGCTCAACCACTAAGTGTTCACCCTGATAGCCAAGGCAAATTTCTCCAATGTACTGTCCGGAGCTGCCAGCGCCAGCGAGCCAAGTTTCCGCAACTTTTTCACCATTTTCTAAAGCGTGATGCGTATGGGCACCCAGAATTAGCGCTAAGGGGAAACGTTCGGCAAGTCGGCGATCTTCTTCAATGCCTAAATGACTTAACAAAATCCAAAAATCAGCTTCCTGTTGGTGATTTTTCATAAGGGTCTCAGTCGTTCGGATTGGATCCTTGGCTGACCAGCCCAAATAATCATAAGCATCATAAATCGGTTCTGTTAAACCAAAGATGCCGATTCGAGCACCAGTTTCGGTCTCAATTATTTTATACGCTTCTGCCCAGCTTGGACGCTGTCCTGTTTTTTGATCGACTAGGTTGGCGAGCAGTACTGAAAAGTTGGCCTCTTGGTACAAATGATTCAGTGCGTCTTTTGAGTACGTCACCCCCTCATTATTTCCAATAGTCACCGCATCATATTTCGCTGCATTAAACAATTGGGTGATCGCTTGCCCCTTCGTGGCCTCAATTAACGGATGCGCTCGGTCTGCTGCATCACCGATATCAAACACAAGAACGGAATCTCCATTCTGCTCATGTTGCGCTCGTTTTTTTACTAACTCTGCCTTTATTCGTGGCCAATAGCGAAAAGTCGAATGCAAGTCATTCGTATGATAAATATAAATTCTCTCCTTTGCCAAAATGCTCCCTCCAATCTATACAAAATTCCAATCTCTTCTTATTCATAGTTTATTCAAAAAATCCTTGAAATTAAAGGCTTTAATGTACTTCTAGGTGAAAAAAGAGGATACAATTTTACCTGTATCCTCAGAAATTATATTTTTATTATTCCCACTCGACGGTTGCTGGCGGCTTGCTTGTGATGTCATAGACGACACGGTTGATGTGCTCAACTTCGTTTGTCATGCGTCGCGAGATTTTCTCTAGTAGATCAAAGGGAATCCTTGACCAGTCGGCTGTTGCGCCGTCAACTGAGCTAATTGCGCGAATCCCGATTGTATAGTCGTATGTTCGCTTGTCATCCGTTACTCCTACTGTTTTAAAGCCTGGTAGGACAGTAAAGTATTGCCAAATTTCACGGTCAAGTCCTGCATTTTTAATCTCTTCACGTAAAATCGCATCACTTTCACGAACGACTTCTAGTTTTTCAGCAGTAATTTCACCAAGAATACGAATCGCAAGTCCTGGTCCTGGGAAAGGCTGACGCCAAACGAGTTCGGATGGAATACCTAGCTCTTCACCTAAAACACGCACTTCATCTTTAAATAAGGTGTTCATTGGTTCGATCAGTTCAAATTCCAAGTCATCTGGAAGCCCACCAACGTTATGGTGCGACTTAATCGTTTCGGCCGTTTCCGTTCCACTTTCAATCACATCGGTATACAGTGTACCTTGAGCTAAGAATTTCACGCCATCCAATTTACGTGCCTCATCGCTAAATACTTCAATAAATTCGTTTCCGATAATTTTACGCTTTTCTTCAGGATCGCTGACTCCAGCTAATTTTGAAAGGAAACGATCTTGTGCATCAATCTTGATAATATTTAACCCGAATTTACCGGATAAACTTTCCATAACCATTTCGCCTTCATTTTTACGCAGTAAGCCATGGTCGACGAAAATACAGACTAATTGATCGCCAATCGCTTCATGTAAAAGCATGGCCGTAACCGATGAGTCAACTCCACCAGATAAACCAAGTAAAACTTTGTCATCTTGGACTTCTTCACGGATTTTCTCAATTTCTAGCGCACTAAATTGCCCCATATCCCAGTCGCCGACAAAACCACAAATGTCTTTCGCAAAGTTTTCTAGAATGGTTTCACCCTTTTCTGTTTGAACAACTTCTGGATGGAACTGGACGCCGTAGAAGTTCTTATCCATATTCGCAATGACGGCATGTGCATCTCCGTCAGTTGAGGCAACTGTTTCAAAACCGGCTGGTAGTTCAGTAATCTGGTCACTAATACTTTGCCAGACTGTTTCCTCACTATTTAAGCCCTTGAACAATGTTAAGTCTGTATTGGCTAGTTTAAGAGTGGTTGTATCTGTTTGACGATCTGCCACCGCTTCAATCTTTCCACCTAATTGTTGGGCCATTAACTGGGCACCATAATCAATCGCTAAAATTGGTAAGCCCAATTCATAAATAGCTGGGTCCACTTTAAAGGCATCCGCATCCAAGACGCGACGTGGTCCACCGGTGAAAATCAATCCTTGCACGTTATCTTCTTTTAACACGTCCATTGACACATTATAAGGATATAACTCGGAATAAATACCTAGCTCTCTAACTTTACGTGTAATTAACTGGTTAGTTTGACTCCCAAAATCAATAACGGCTAATGTTGGAATGTCTTTTGTGACAGAATCTTTCATTCAATAACGCCCCCTATAAATTTTAAATTAATGTTTACGAAGTAAGATTTGATCAATGTAGTGATCGGTTGTCTTATGAATAATCATATCGGCACGGAATCGCGTCGGTAAAATGTATTCTGTTAAATTCTTGTAGTTTACTGTACGCCAAATTTCTTTCGCAAAGCCAAAAGCTTCTTCACGGCTAATATCTGAGAAGCGGTTATAATAGTTGTTTGGATCCTGAAACGCCGTATCAACCAAAATCCCAAAGCGCTGTAAATACCACATTTCAATATTATCCGGTTCGGCATCCACATAAAAACTAAAATCAAAGAAATCACTCACATAAATTTTCTCGTTGGCTGGTAATTGTAAGGTGTTAATACCCTCAACAATTAAAATATCCGGTTGATCGATGATTTGGTATTCATCTGGAATAATATCATAGACATCATGCGAATACTTCGGCACCTGAATTTTTTCCTTCCCGCTCTTGACATCGCCCATAAAGGTAATTAGGCGGTGCATGTCATAGCTTTCTGGGAAACCTTTGCGATCCATAATCTTTCGTTCTTTTAAGATTTCATTTGGATACAAGAAACCATCCGTTGTGATCAGGTCTACTTTTTTATCTTTGTAATGATGACACAAAATTGTTTGCAACAAACGCGCCAGTGTACTCTTTCCCACCGCCACACTTCCCG
>CAYROB010000082.1:1666-2707 GCA_964425775.1 uncultured Carnobacteriaceae bacterium | reverse complement strand
TAAATATATCTAAAATCGAAGTTAAGGGCACATAAATTTCCCGCACATCTTTCAAGGACACCTGGTCATTTAAAGCACTTAATTCTTCGAGTTCTTCATCAGTCATTCGAAAATTGTTCTTTGTTGTATCTAAAGCCTTCCATTCTGCACGATCGAATATGTAAAACGTATTCGATTTTTCCATAGTTTCCTCCCCGGTCCATAAATTGCCTTTCCAGTGTACCAAAAATGAATGAAAATGAGAATATTGAAACGCACTTTTTTTGAATAATTTCTAGAATCTCAGACCACTTTTTACAAATACATGGACAAGCATTGAATAAATATATAGGAAAAATATTTTTTAATGTAAGCTTTTCAATAAATATTTTTGGGTAAAAGTGAATTTTAACCAAAGTCTTAACGATTTTTTAAGAGAAACATGCTAAGATAGATGAACAGATTAAAAAATAAAATGAGCTTTCATTTAACGGAGGTGAAGGAGAAGCTATGAACATCCAGAAAAAAAGAGCTGTAGGTTCTGCACATGGTAAAATCATATTAATTGGCGAGCATTCGGTCGTCCATCATCAACCGGCGATTGCGCTTCCTTTTACATCCGCTGAGGTGGTTGTGGAAATTGAGAGCGTTCCTGGTGAGACCCTCTTGGAGAGTCTTTATTATCAGGGCAATCTTTCACAAGCCCCCGATTCTTTACATAATTTAATCCAGACTTTGGATGCTGTTTGTTTTTACTTGGGGACAGCAACAAGTAACTTACACATTCACATTCAAAGTCAGATTCCTGCTGAGAGAGGTATGGGTTCAAGTGCTGCCGTTGCAACAGCTTTAGTACGTGCTCTGTTTAATTTCTTTGAAAAGGAATTATCAGATGATTTACTAAAAGAATTTGTGGCGATTTCAGAAGAAATTGCACATGGAAATCCGAGTGGTTTGGATGCGACCGTTGTTCAGTCTGAGCAAGCGGTCTATTTCATACGCGATCAACAGCCGGAGTATTTTGAGAGCAACCTACCAGCCTACTTGGTCATTGCCGATACC
>CAYROB010000082.1:0-1656 GCA_964425775.1 uncultured Carnobacteriaceae bacterium | reverse complement strand
CCCGGCACTTAAGATTGGAGAACCGGCAGGCTCGACGCCTATAATGCGGATATTTTTATTTTTTGATTTTAAATATTGTCCTACACCGGTAATGGTCCCTCCGGTGCCGATACCGGCGACAAAGGCGAAACCATCCATGCAGTAGCTGATGTCAGCAAACTCGTGGCCGATGGTCGAACCAATGGGCGAGCATTAATCGAAGAATTAGGCAAATTAACGGTCCAAGCGCGCGAACTGATTGAACAGAAGAAAGTTCATGCGCTCGGTCGTGTGCTGTCCGAAGCACAAAGACATTTAAATGAATTAACCGTAAGCAATGAAAAATTAGATGAGTTGATCGAAGTGGCCATGCAAAATGGTGCACTCGGCGCAAAATTAACTGGTGGAGGTCGCGGAGGCTGTATGATTGCCCTTGTCGACCAAATTGATGATGCAGAAAAAATAGCCGCTACATTAATCCAGGCAGGTGCTGAAAAAACGTGGATTCATCCTTTAGGAGTGAAAATATATGAAAAATAAACAATCAACATGGGTACGTGCTTTTACAAACATTGCCTTTATTAAGTATTGGGGGAAGGCAAATGAAGAACTAATGATCCCGATGAACAATTCCCTCTCGTTAACCTTAGATGCATTTTATACCGATACCAAAGTAACCTTTGACCCGTCATTGACTCAAGATGAGTTATGGCTGGATGGTCAATTAGAAGATGAAAAAGCCTTGAATAAAGCAAAAGTAATTTTAGATTTAGTGCGCGAACAAGCACAAATTAAAGAGTTTGCGCGCATTGATTCAATTAATCATGTGCCAACAGCAGCTGGCCTTGCTTCTTCCGCTTCAGGACTGGCAGCTTTAGCCGGTGCAGCGAGTTTAGCAGCGGGCCTTGACTTATCACCGACTGACCTTTCGCGCTTGGCACGAAGAGGTTCGGGCTCAGCATCACGTAGTATTTATGGTGGCTTTGCCGAATGGGAACAAGGAACGAATGATTTAGATTCTTATGCCGTCCCGGTTGATGATGCCGATTGGGATATTGGGATGATTTTTATTATTGTCGATGACAAACGCAAAGATATTTCAAGTACTGAAGGCATGCGTCGTGTTGTAGAGACCTCGCCTTATTATGATGGTTGGGTCCAATCAACCGGTGAAGATTTAGTGGCGATTAAAGCAGCGATCAAAGAACAAGATCTCGTAACCGTTGGCGAAATTGCAGAACGCAGTGCACTGAAAATGCATGCCTTAAATTTAAGTGCCAATCCACCTTTCAACTATTGGTCACCGGATAGTATTATTGCGATGCGTAAAGTAGAAGAGTTGCGTGAAATGGGCTATCCTGTTTACTTAACGATGGATGCAGGTCCAAATGTGAAGCTGATTTGTAAAGGATCACAGATGGATGAGATTCAGCAAATTTTACTGAAGGACTATCGTGCGGATCAATTAGTACTGGCACATCCAGGTCCAGCAATCCAAATACTCGATCAAGCTGATCGGTCACAGAATCAGGAGAATCATCGTGACTGATATTTATATTAAAACTCCTGGTAAATTATTTGTTGCCGGTGAATATGCGGTTGTTGAGAAAGGGTATTCGGTAGTCATTACTGCTGTTGATTGCTTTATCCATATGACCATCAAAGAAACGAAAAAAG
>CAYROB010000081.1:0-5986 GCA_964425775.1 uncultured Carnobacteriaceae bacterium | reverse complement strand
AAACTATGAATTATTCAGGCTTTTAAGTGCCTTTTCAAACATAATAAAGGTTTTCTGCCTATTTTTTTCGAAATCTAAGGGATTAAACTTGAATGTCAGTACTGGTCAGAGTATAATGTGGTTATCAAAGTTAGTTCAGCTTTGCTTTAGATAATTCAACTGACTACACTTTGATTCATAATGATTCAATAGACTCGATGAAATGTTTGAAAGGAAGTGTATATAAATGATTTGTGAAAGATGTAGAGAAAATGAAGCTACAATTCACCTAACAACTAGAGTAAACGGTCAAAAGCGTGAAATTGATGTTTGCCAAAGCTGTTATCGTGAAATTCGACAACAAACTAACGAAAATAGAAACTCAAATATTCCTTCTAGAACTCCCGACCCATTTGGTTTCGGGAACTTTGATGAGCTTTTCCGCGCAATGAGTGGTGCCGATCGTCCAACTCCTAACCGACAAAGCCCTCAAGCGGGTGGACCTGGCGGAAATCGTCCGCCACAAAATGGTGCCGGTGGAATACTTGCCGAATATGGGATTAACTTAAATGATATGGCACGTGATGGAAAAATTGATGGAGTAATTGGCCGCGATGAAGAAATTGAAAGAGTTAGCGAAATACTCAATCGCCGCAATAAAAATAATCCTGTGTTAATCGGAGAAGCAGGTGTTGGTAAAACAGCAATTGTGGAAGGAATGGCGCTAAACATTGTTAATGGTGAAGTTCCACAAAAATTAGCCGATAAAGAGATTATCCAGCTAGATGTCGCTTCACTTGTATCCGGTACAGGAATCCGTGGACAATTCGAAGAAAAAATGCAACAGCTGATTCAAGAATTACAAGAGAATCAAAATATTATTCTATTCATTGATGAAATTCACCAAATTGTTGGTGCTGGTTCTGCTGAAGGTAGTAATACCGATGCAGGAAATATTTTAAAACCAGCGCTCGCTCGTGGAGAAATCCAAATAATTGGAGCAACAACTTTAAATGAATATCGAATTATCGAGAAAGATTCGGCACTTGAACGACGCTTACAGCCTGTTCGCGTAGATGAACCAACCTTAGATGAAACACTCACCATTTTAAAAGGTATCCAAAAACAATATGAAGATTATCATCATGTGAACTATAGTGATGAAGCAATCCAAGCAGCAATCGACTTATCCGATCGTTATATTCAGGATCGATTTTTACCGGATAAAGCAATTGACTTACTTGATGAATCAGGTTCCAAGAAAAATCTAACCATTCAAGTTCGCGATCCCGAAACAATTCAAAAACAAATTGATGAAGCTGAAAAAGCTAAAGATAAAGCTTCTGCGAGAGAAGATTTTGAGAAAGCAGCTTTTTATCGTGATCAAGTCACAAAATATGAAGAAATGCTTGAACAACAAGTGCCAGATTCAGAAATTCCAACAGTAACTGAAAAAGATATGATCAACATTATCGAAATTAAAACAGGTATTCCTGTTGGTGATTTGAAGGAGAAAGAACAAACACAATTACGTGATTTAGATAAAGAACTTCAAAAAGTAGTTATCGGACAAGATGAAGCAATCGATAAAGTCACACGTGCAGTTCGAAGAAACCGAATTGGCCTTCGTAAAACAAACCGTCCAATTGGTTCCTTCTTGTTTGTTGGTCCAACTGGTGTAGGTAAAACTGAATTGGCTAAGGCCTTAACCTTTGAACTCTTTGGAAATCGTGATGCCTATGTTCGCTTAGACATGAGTGAATTTATGGATCGCCACAGCAGTTCAAAACTAATTGGTTCTCCTCCCGGATATGTTGGGTACGAAGAAGCTGGCCAGTTAACCGAACAAGTGCGCCGCAATCCTTACAGCTTGATTTTAGTTGACGAAGTTGAAAAGGCGCATCCAGATGTCTTAAACATGTTCTTACAAATTATGGAAGATGGTCGCTTAACTGATTCACAAGGTCGCACTGTTGACTTTAAGAATACGATCATTATCATGACAAGTAATGCTGGTACTGGTAGTGCAGAAGCTAATGTTGGTTTTGGTGCAACAATTGCTGGTACGCAACAATCAATCCTTGACCAACTAGGTGACTATTTCAAACCAGAGTTCTTAAATCGCTTTGATGCTATCGTCGAGTTCAACTCGCTTTCAAAAGAAAGCTTGCTTGAAATTGTTGAGATTATGCTAACAGATATTAACGACTCTATGGCTGAACATGAAATTACCATCCATATCAACGAAGAGGCTAAAGAGAAATTAGTTGACTTGGGATACAACCCTGCCATGGGTGCCCGACCACTTCGTCGCGTCATTGAGGAACAGATTGAAGATAAAATCGCTGAGTTTTATTTAGAAAATCCAGAAGTTGGTGAGATTAACGTCACTCTTGCTGATGATGAAATCATAGTTGAAAAACTAGTCGATGAAAATATTGTTGAAGATCTTCAAGATACTTCTGAAGAATAGAATCACTAACAACAAAAGCTCGTATGCTGACAAGTAAAACAGTCAGTATACGAGCTTTTTTTAGTTAAAATCAATTGTATAGTTTTCATATTCCCCTTCTAACTTTTCGAATAAACTAAGCAGTTTTTCCCCGTAGGCTCCCAGATTCTCGCGAGCTAAATTGGCATTGATAAAATTGACTTGTGTCTCTTCTTCATTCTCAGTTAACACATCCCACAATGCATCCAAATTATTTCCAAAATAACTTGGTAAAGAGAAGACTCGCGTTAGATGTAGGTACATTGCTTTTTTGGATTGCATAAACTTTCCATCAATTGTTAATTCTCTCATTCAACTTCACCTACTGGTTTCATTTCATCAAAGGACTCATAATGGTCATCGGTGTAAAAGTATAAGCCATCATTTGAAAAGACTAGACGCTCTCCATCCCGATAGCCACCTTTATAATTAATATCCGCCTCTTGATAATCACGACCTGGTTTTTCCGGAAGTAACCCTTCAAAATTTCCAAAATGGTCCCCACCAATACTTGCACCGGGTGCGACATCCCAAAGATTGCCCTCACTTGAAACCCAACCTAAATCTCGGGCTTCTTTTTTTGTTAGATAATTTCCTGGTAATTCTTCATAGAGGTGAAGGTATTCCACAACTTCTTGCGCACAGTCGTAAAACTCTCCTTCTCTAACTTCTACTGTTTGAATCGTCTCTTGTTCAGTGAAAAGACTCCCCAATTCTAAGTCAGTAAAATTATCTACACCTAAAAAGAATAGGATAATCGTTAGTATTGGATAGATGAATTTTTTCATGAATTTATTTTCCATGTTCTTCACATCCATTTAGTTTGTTTTAGACATCTCTTACAATAAAGCTGTTAATTCAATATCTGGATACATGTCACTGAACCAACGTAAGGCAAAATCACTTTCAAATAAAATAACTGGCTGATCATTTCCATCTTTAGCCAATAAACTTCGGCTTGTACTCATTTTTTCATCAAGCTGTTCCGGATCAATCCAGCGAGCAATTCGATTGCCTAGTGGACTCATGACAACTTCTGAATTATATTCATTTTGCATACGACTTTCAAAGACTTCAAATTGTAATTGACCAACTGCACCCAAAATATAATCCTCAGTATGATAAGTTTTATACAGTTGAATCGCGCCCTCTTGCACAAGTTGCTGAATTCCTTTGTGATAAGATTTCTGTTTCATTACATTTTTCGCTTCAACCTTCATAAAAATTTCTGGTGTAAACTGTGGTAAATCTTTAAAGGTTACTTCTTCTCGGCCTTCATATAACGTATCGCCTATTTGATAATTTCCTGAATCATAGAGCCCAATAATATCACCGGCAACCGCATGCTTTACAATCTCGCGGTCTTCAGCCATAAATTGTGTCGAATTGGACAAACGATATTTTCGGTCGGTCCGTGATAAGGTAACATCTAAACCTGGTTCAAATTGTCCTGAACAAATACGAACAAAAGCAATTCGGTCTCGGTGTTTTGGATCCATATTTGCTTGTATCTTAAAGATAAAGCCCGAAAAATCTTCTTTGGTCGGTGAAATCTCTTGCTCACTTGCATCAACAGTAATGCCTGGTTGTGGTGCGAATTCTAAAAAGGTATCTAAAAATGTTTCGACACCAAAACCTGTTAACGCTGATCCAAAAAATACTGGAGTTAATTCACCCGCAATAATTGCTTCTTTTGAAAATGGATTTCCTGCAATTTGTAGTAATTCTACTGTTTCTAGAATTTCCTGGTAAAGTGCATCTTCTTTTAGCGGATGGTCCCCTTCGATTTCACCATCTTCATTCAGTTCCAAATAAGGTTCGCCATTATTCCACTCTTCTGGGTTTTCAAATTCGATTCGATTATGATAAATATCATAAATACCAATCAAACTTTGACCTGATCCAATTGGCCAGTTCATCGCATAGGCATCAATTTCTAATACTTCTTCCAAGTTCTCAACTAATTCCATCGGTTCTCTACCATCACGGTCTAGCTTGTTCATAAAAGTAAAGATAGGAATTCCACGCATTCGACAAACCTTAAATAACTTTTCCGTTTGTGCTTCAATACCATTGGCTGTATCAACAACCATGACCGATGAGTCTACCGCCATTAAGGTACGATAAGTGTCTTCTGAAAAGTCCTCATGTCCTGGCGTATCTAAAATATTTACGTGCTTATTGTCATAATTAAAATGCATCACCGAACTTGTTACGGAAATTCCACGTTTCTGTTCAACTTCCATCCAGTCTGATGTAGCAAATTTTCCTGTTTTTCTTCCTTTTACCGTTCCCGCTTCTCGAATAGCCCCACCTAATCTCAACATCTCTTCAGTAATTGTTGTTTTACCAGCATCCGGGTGAGATATAATTGCGAACGTACGACGTTCTGCGACTTCTTTTTTTAATGTCTCTGTATCAACTGTCATTCTTCCAACACTTCCTACTTTTTAAGTTTCTTATTTTGAATTATTTTATTTTTTCTTTCGACTTTCAACATGCTTACTTATTTTAAAGAAAAATATCGAACTTGCAACACTTTGACCCAATTAATCCTATCTTCTCTTAATTTTTCTCAAAATAACACTCTATCTGTGATAGTATTAAAAGAAAAAATACTTACCTTCAAAGGAGAATGGGACTAATCATGAAGATCAAATGGACTGACGATGTAAAATCCACAACTTACAAAGATGCCTTAGCCATCCGCTACAAAGTTTTTGTAGAAGAACAAAAGGTTCCAGCAGACTTAGAAATCGATGAATTCGAAGAGTCAAGCCTACACCTTGTCTTGTATGCGGAAAACGATCCAATCGCTACTGCTAGAATTTACGAACTAGCTAACGATATTTATAAAGTTCAACGAGTGGCTGTTTTAAAAGAACACCGAACTAGCGGTATTGGAACAATACTCATGAAAGAAATCGAGCAGAAAGCTAAAATACGCAAAGCAAAAGAATTAACGCTTGGTAGTCAAAACACCGCCATTCCTTTTTATGAAAAGTTAGGCTATCAAATTTCAAGCGAGGAATTTATGGATGCCGGTATTCCCCATCACTCAATGACGAAAGTTCTATCATAAGACTTACCAATTATTTGCCTGATTCGAGCTGCCTTTTTTTCAATGCTTCGCGTTTCAATCGATTTCTCTCTTTACGCTGATCTCTCTCGTCTCTTAATTGCTGACCCAGCTCGATTTTATCATGCTCATTGATTGAGATTTGGAATACATCGCCTGGGTTTGCATCTTGAGGCATCTTTGACAAATGAAGATGGTATTTTTTTGAGAGATCTTCCACTAAAAAGACAGCATACTGACCATTGACTTCTTCAAATACTGCAATCAAAATGTGTCCTCCTCTAAATCTGTTTTAATTTCAACCGCTCCATTTTCATCAATATAGAGAGAAATGGTCCCAAATTCATCTGTTCCATAAACAGGAATTTCAAACTCTTGCAGTCTTTGTATCGTTTCACTTCCAGGATGGTCATAAATGTTCTCTCTACCTGCTTGAT
>CAYROB010000080.1:0-6010 GCA_964425775.1 uncultured Carnobacteriaceae bacterium | reverse complement strand
TTACTTTGCTAACAGCAGATGAGGAAACGGCTATTTTAACAAGTGCAGAAATAATTAATGACGAAGACACAGTCTTTGGGGTAATCAATGCCTATGACTCAGAAAAAAAACAACTGATTATGGAACAAATTATCTCGACGGACACAATAGAGATAGGGTCAGAGATAGTGACATCTGGGTTAGGTGGAGTTGTCCCCCGTGGATTACTCGTTGGTATAGTTTCAGAAGTAACACTAGATCGCCATGGATTAGGTCAAAGAGTCTATATTGAACCAGCAGCAGACTTTGAAAATATAAGATTTGTAACGATTATTCATCGGGAAGCAGAGCTTCTAGATGAAAACTCTGGAGAAAGTGAGTAGGATTTGAGTGTATAATTCGAAAGGGAAACTCTTAGCAATTACTTTGATGTTTTCATCTCTTATCCTTGATGGTTTCATCGCAAGTTATTGGGCGGTAAATTTAGATACTAATTTTGGTTTAATGGTACCTAGGCTAATCTATTTAGTTTTTATTCTGCTGTCATTTCATTATGAAAAAAACTTTATGTTAGCCAGTGCCTTTATCTTCGGAATTTTAATGGATACGTATTACCTCGGTTTTTTTGGAATATATATTGCTTCATTTCTTTTAATTGTGTATGCCACAGATACGTTTAAAAAGATATTACAACCGAATGTTCTCACGTACACAATGCTTTCAGTGATAATTACTACCATTGTAGAGCACTTTATTTATGGCGTTATACGTATACTTGGGCTTACAGGGATATCATTGCAAGAATTTTTAGTTACAAGGTTGGCAGCGACATTATTATTTAATAGTGTGACAATGTTATTAATTAGTTATTTTGTTCATCGATTAATCTATCATGTCTTGGATAAAAATTAGCAAAAGTAGGTGCGTAAATTGAGTAAAATCGTCACTCTCAAAGGTAAAAACGAAGGTTTTTATTTACATTTAGATGATCAATCGAGTATAGAAAAGATATTCGAAGAATCTGAAAAATTGTTCAAAAAAATAAAAAAAGATAATCAGTATGACGAATCATTTGATTTAATCATCGATACTGGAAATCGTTTATTAGCTGATGAGAAAAAAGATAAATTATCAAAAATGATCAAAGAAAATACAAATTTTGATGTGAAGAAATTTAACGAGCATGTGATTGATACTGAATTAGCCAATATGTGGCACAAAGAGACATCACCAATGCTGATGGTCAAAAACATTAGGAATGGGCAAATTGTTCAAAGTGAGCGAGATATTATTTTACTGGGAGATGTTCGACCAGGAGGGCTTATTCGATCAGCCGGAAGTATCATTATTATCGGTGAGGTTCATGGAACAGTGCATGCAGGATCTGAGGGCGATGAAGAAGTGATTATCATTGCACCTTTTGGGTTTAATGGGCAAGTTCGAATAGGAGAGCATATTGAAATAATCGAAGTAGACCAAAGTGGAACATCTAATAGCGAGCAGAAAGAGAAACAATCAGAACACCAGATTGTTTTTTTAAATGATTTACATGTAATCGAGTTTGACAATGTAAATAAGCTGGACAAAATACGTCCAGATTTCGCTAAAGATTTAGGAGGATTTGAAGAATGGCAAAAACAATTGTAATAACATCTGGTAAAGGTGGAGTTGGTAAAACAACTTCAGTTGCCAATATTGGGACTGCACTGGCTTTGCAAGGTAAAAAAGTTTGTTTAGTCGATATGGATATTGGTCTGCGTAATCTAGATGTCGTTCTTGGATTAGAAAATAGAATTATCTATGATGTCATTGATGTCATTGAAGGACGTGCAAAAGTTCATCAAGCATTGATAAAAGATAAAAGATTTGATGATCTACTTTTCTTATTGCCAGCAGCACAGCATGCAGACAAAAATGCAGTGACACCTGAAGATGTAATAAAAATCATTGATGAACTGGATGAGTTTTATGATTACATATTAGTTGATTCACCTGCTGGAATTGAGCGTGGGTTTGAAAACTCAATAGCTGCAGCAGATGCGGCAATCATTATAACAACGCCAGAAATATCAGCTATTCGAGATGCGGATCGAATAGTAGGTATTTTAGAGAATCGTGATATTGAAGAACCAAAGCTAGTAATTAATCGAATCCGACGTGAGATGATGGATAGTGGAGATGTCATGGATGTGGATGAAATTACACATCATTTATCACTGGAGTTATTAGGTATTATTTACGATGATGATGAAGTTGTTCGAACATCAAACAAAGGAACCCCGATTGTTCTTGATCCAGATCATATATCAAGTAAAGGCTACCGAAACATTGCTAAAAGAATTTTAGGCGATTCCGTTCCACTTCTCACGATTAAAAAAGAAGAGGAAAACCGTCCTTTCTGGAAACGTCTGTTTGGTGTTGATTAGTCTATTTAATTTACTCTGAAAGCTAACTATGGTTTTTATTGGTGTATTCAGAAATAATAATTGACGAACCAAGAAAACAATGCTATAATTCGAATGTTGTATTTGTGTATTGCCACATCTACAACCGCTCGTTTATAAGTCTAAAGTACAGAGATGTCACTTATAACGGCGAGTCTGAGATAAAAATACAGGAGGTGCAACAAATATGTACGCAGTAATCAAAACAGGTGGACAACAGTTTTCAGTAACAGAAGGTCAAGAACTTTTCGTTGAATTACTAGAAGGTGAAGCCGGAGATACAATTACTTTTGATGAAGTATTGTTTTTAGGTGGAGATGAAGCTAAAGTAGGAACGCCATTAGTTGATGGAGTTTCTGTCGAAGCAGAAATCATGAAGCACGGTCGTGCAAAGAAAGTAACAACATACCGTTACTTACGTCGTAAAGACTCACACCGTAAGCAAGGTCACCGTCAACCATATACAAAATTATTAATTAAAAAAATTAACGCATAAAGAGTGATTAGATGATTTATGCAAAATTCTTTGAATCCGATAATAAAATAGAAGGATTCGTACTCTCAGGTCATGCAGAATCTGGTCCAGCTGGTCACGATTTAGTTTGTGCAGCTAGTTCAGCGCTTGCGATAGGGACAACCAATAACTTATATCGGTTGTTATCAATAGAACCAAGAGTAAATCTAAATGAAGATGAAGGTGGATTTTTAGAACTTTATTTGCCGTTAAATCTTGCTGAAAAACAAGGTGAGCACGCACAAGTTCTACTAGAATCGCTTTATTATTCTTTATTAGATGTTCAAGAAGCACACGGGGAGTATATCTCAGTGTCTAAAATTAAAAATGATTAAGTATAATCAACCTATACGTAACGGAGGTGCAACTAATATGTTAAAAATGAATTTACAGTTTTTCGCTACAAGTAAAAGTGGTGGTAAAACAGGTAACGGTCGTGACTCACAGTCAAAACGCTTAGGCATGAAGGCTGGTGATGGTCAAACAGTAACAGGTGGTTCAATTTTATTCCGTCAACGTGGAACAAAAATGTTACCAGGTAACAATGTTGGCCGCGGGGGAGACGATACATTATACTCTTTAATTGATGGTGTTGTTCGTTTCGAACGCGCTGGTAAAAAGAAGAAAAAAATATCGGTTTATCCAGTAGCAAATTAAATATTGAACAAAACAGGTCACAACTCGGATAAGAAATAACGGGCTGTGACCTTTTTTATAATAAAATAATCTTAAAAGTAAGGCGTGAAAAATAGTGGAAACAAATGAAATTAACTTGTTTCACATTCTAGATGAATCAACTCAATTACTAGAAAAAGAATTAACGATCGCATATTTAGAAGCCTTAATTCATAGTGCAGAAAACTTGTTGGATGAAGGAAAGGTCTATAATGAAGACAATCTTTTGTCTGAAAAGATTGTAAAAGAGTTAACGAATCTATATGAAGGGGTCAATCTAGATGATTACGAACCTGAAACAATTCGTAAAGCGATGCAACTTGCTTTCTTAACGGGGATGAAAAAAGATTACCTACAGGTCAATCATCAGATGACTCCAGATTCATTAGGAACATTGATTGCCTATTTAATTGAGATCATTGTCAACCCCATTGAGAAATTCCATTTAGCAGATTTGACAGTTGGTACAGGAAATTTGTTACTAACGGTGCATCATTTCTTAAATCAGGAAAAGAACCGCGAGATTATTTTATCGGGAATAGATAATGATGAATTGATGCTGTCTTTGGCATCAACAAATTCAGCGATTCAACGAACAAAGATTAACTTGCAATACCAGGATGCTTTGAGTAATTTACTTCTGGAACCAGTTGATATTATGGTGTCGGATTTACCTGTTGGTTTTTATCCCTTGGACGAAAGAGCATCCAAATATGAGACATATTTTTCAGAAGAAGGCCAGTTATCTTATAGTCATTATTTATTGATTGAGCAAGCAATTAATTATCTAAAAGAAGACGGTTATGGCTTTTTCTTGTTACCAAGTAATCTATTTAATGATGAAAAAGTCTCTGTTTTAATTAATTATTTAAATAAAGCAGCTTATATTCAGGCGGTTATCGAATTACCGCAGGAATTGTTTATGAATGAAGATTCACGAAAATCAGTGCTTGTTATTCAGAAAAAAGGAAGCACGGCAAAACAAATGGGTGAAATACTTTTAACAAGTGCACCAAACTTTAAAAATTTAGAAGCAATGAAAACATTCCTTGGTGAAATCAATGAATGGAAAAAAGAAAATAAATAAATAGAAAAAGTAGGGAGAATGTAAGATGTCAAAAACAATCGCAATAAATGCAGGAAGTTCAAGTTTAAAATGGAAACTATATGAAATGCCAGCAGAGGAAACAATAGCCTCTGGAATCGTTGATCGAATTGGCTTAAGTAATTCAAACTTTTCAATCAAGTATCAAGGTAAAAAGCATGAAGAGATTTTAGATATAGAAAATCATGAGCAAGCAGTAGAACTACTTTTAAAGCGCCTAGTAGAACTTGATATTATCGGAGATTTAAGTGAGATTGAAGGAGTCGGTCACCGTGTTGTTGCGGGTGGAGAAACATTTAAGGGTTCTGTTGAAGTAACAGATAAAGTAATTGACCAGATTACAGAGTTGTTTGGATTAGCACCACTACACAATCCACCAAACTTAATTGGAATTCAAGCATTTAGAAATGTTTTACCAAATATTACAAGTGTTGCTGTCTTTGATACATCGTTCCACCAAACAATGCCGCCAGTAAACTTCTTGTTTAGTTTGCCATATGAATATTATGAGGAATTTGATATTCGTCGATATGGTGCACATGGAACCAGCCACCAATATGTTGCTCAACGTACAGCTGAATTATTAGGTAAACCATTTGAAGAGTTAAAGATAATTACTCTTCATTTAGGAAATGGTGCATCAGTAACAGCGGTTGAAAACGGGAAATCAATTGATACTTCAATGGGCTTCACTCCTTTAAGTGGATTAACAATGGGGACACGTACAGGTGACATTGATCCTTCAATCGTTCCATATTTAATGGATAATTTAGAGCTGACGGATGTTCAAGATTTAATTGATATCTTTAATAATGAATCAGGTCTAAAAGGAATATCAGGAATTTCAAGCGATATGCGCGATATTGAAGATGCTGCTGATGAGGGCAACGAACGTGCAGAACTAGCTTTAAGAATTTTTGAAGATAAAGTCCGAAACTTCATTGGCCAGTACATTGTAAAAATGCAAGGTGTAGATGCGATTGTCTTTACTGCTGGAATTGGAGAGAATTCACCGGAAACACGTGAGAACATTATGAAAAACCTTGAATTTATGGGTATCAAGTTAGACCCAGAAAAGAATAATGTGCGCGGAGAAGAACGAATTATCTCTACAGATGATTCAACTGCAGCAGTTTTGCTAGTTCCTACAGATGAAGAATTAGTGCTTGCACGTGAAGTAGAAAGATTCAAATAATTAATATAATATAATATAAAAGCTAGTCCAGAAACAAAACAATTGGTAAAAGACAGTTGTTTTGACTAATGGACTAGCTTTTTAATTTTGAGAGAAAT
>CAYROB010000079.1:0-6112 GCA_964425775.1 uncultured Carnobacteriaceae bacterium | reverse complement strand
GACTCATCATTTCTCTTATTCGACTAACCAGCTGTTCACGCGATAAATTAGTATAATTTTTTTTATAAATAGGTAATTTATCTATTGTCATTTTTATATAACCCTTCTAATTCAATATATTCTTTCACAGCTGCTGGTACCAAGTATTTGATGGAACAATTTCTAGATACTTTATCTCGGATGACGGATGAACTAATATCTGTCGACGTCGTATCAACCATAATGATTGGATAGTCTGTATCTGCAACGAAACCGGGTCTTTCAATACCAACAAACTGAACCAAATTGGCTAATTCATCGATTCGATGCCAAGTCGGAAGGTCAGCAATCATGTCCCCACCTATTATAAAATAAAATTCTACTCCTGGATACAAATCAGTCAGAGCCTTCATCGTATCAAAACTATAATTTTTACCGCCTTGCTCGACTTCGTATAACTCTAGGTCAAAATCAGGATTATTCATTATAGCCAAATCCAACATTTCCACTCTTACATCTGCAGAAATTGTCTCTTTAACTGTCGAAGAATGTGGTGGTTCTGCTGTTGGCATAAATAAGATACGATCTAAATCTAGTTGATCTTTGACTTGTTCCGCCATGATTAAGTGACCCAAATGTGGTGGATTAAAAGTTCCACCAAGTATGCCAACTTTTTCATTTTTGCTGAACTGCACTTCTTCGATTAAAATTTCTGGTTCAATAATTAGTGACGTTTGCTTGCCCAAACTGCTTCGTTCCTTTCTTACAAAATATTTGGTTTCCAACAATAAATCAACGTGTTAAATTAGTTGTTTGCTGGTTTTGGTAAGTTCTTTGAATATTTCTGGTATTCTTCTTCTTTTGCTGGTAGATAAAGAACCAAGACACGACCAATTACTTGAACAACCGTTATTTCTGAATGTTCTTCAATAAATGCCGCTGCTTCTTTTGCTTTGATATCCGCATTTTGTAAAATTTGCACTTTCATAAGTTCCCTTTTAGCTAGTGCATCAACATACTCACTAACAATTTCTTCTGTTAAGTTATTCTTTCCAATTTGAAACGTTGGTGTAAAATGATGTGCTTCTGCACGTAAAAATCGTTTTTGCTTACCTGTTAATTTAACCATCTTAATATTAATCCCCATTCTCTTTTCATCTATTTAATTCCATTTACAAATATTCCCTTTAAATCATTGCTTTTCGTAAGTAGACGTCGACACCTTCTGGCGCCCACATAGCTACCTTTGTATTTGCATCATGAATAGCTACCCAACCTAAACCTGAAACAACCACATCAGTAGGCGCATCGATAACAAATTCGTGTTTTCTTAATTTTGGAAATGTTTCTGCTGTATATTCAGTCGGTGGACTTAAAAGCTTACCTAACTGTCTTTCATATAGCTCTTCCGCATTTTCTAGTTTTGTTCGATGTAACTGTAGGTCATTGCTTGCATAAAATACGAAGGGCTGCTTTCCATTTCCTTCTACATAATCAAAACGCGCCAAACCATCAAAAAATACCGTTTGTCCTTCATTTAATTGATAGACACTTGGTTTTAGTTCTTTGCGTGGAATAATTGTTTTTAATTCGCGGCCTGATAGGTAATGTGTTAGATTTGTCCGTTGAACAATTCCTGGTGTATCGATCAAATGACTGCCATCATCTAATGGAATCTCAATACTGCCCAATGTCGTTCCTGGGAAATAAGATGTTGTGATAACATCTTTTGACTCTGTTGCAATATTAATAATCTGATTAATTAATGTTGATTTCCCAACATTCGTTGTTCCAACAACATAGACATCGCGTCCGCGTCTTTCTTTATTAATAATTTTCAGTAAATCTTTTACACTATCTGACTGGAGCGCACTGACTATCGCAACTTCTTTTGGTCGTAAACCAACACTTTGAACTTGCTCAGTTAACCACTGTCTGATCTTTCCATGACTGATTACATTGGGTACTAGATCGATCTTATTTCCCACTATAATTAATGGGTTATCTCCAGCAAAACGTTGCATACCGCTGACGACTGTTCCGTTTAGATCAAATACATCTACTAAATTAACAATGAGTGCATCTTTTGAACTAATTTCATTTAACATACGCAAGAAGTCATCATCTGTTAATTCAACATCTGAAACCTCATTGTAGTGTCTCAAGCGGAAACAACGTCGACAATAAACATCCTGAAGTTCAGAGGACTCGCGTTTTAATACTGATGAAGGTACATACCCTGCTTTATCTTCTGCTGTGGACTGCAGTACGGCTCCACAACCAATACAATATGCATCTTCTTTACTTACTGATTCTGTCATTTAATGTGTCCTCCCATTCCATTTGTGAATCTGAATTGATTAGTGCGTTCATAATTTTTGACTCTAACAAACGATTAAATGTTGTAATCTTTGCATCAGATGTCATAATTGGTTTAACTAAAATTGATCGCAAACCATAGCGATTTGCACCCAAAATATCGGTAATTAACTGATCGCCAACCATTACCATTTCACCCACAGGAACCTTTAGTTCTTTCTCGGCTATTTTGAAAGCTCGAGCTGTCGGTTTCCAACTTCTTGGAACATAGCCCACATCAAGTATCTCTGCAACTTTCTGGATGCGTTCATCTGAATTATTTGAAAGAATCATTACAGGAATTCCTGCTTCTTTCATCTGTTTGATCCAATTTATCGAATCTTTTGTAGCTTCTAGTTCATTCCAGGCAATCAACGTATTGTCCAAATCAATTAACACAGCGTGAATTCCATTTTCTCTTAACTCTTCTACTGTAATTGAATAAATGGAGTTAACCATCCAAGTAGGTTTAAAAAGTTCTAACATATTTTTTTCCTTTACAATATATTCTTATGTGTATCTTATTCTTCAGAGGCTACTGGTTGAATTAACTCATAAACTTCCATCGCTACAAAATCGATATTATCAAAATCTAATTTTTCATCGATTGAATAATCTTCAACTGTAAAAATCTTTTTGGTTTGATCATAAGTAACTGTTGCACGTTCTTCGCCATCTACTTCAAATCTTCGGACCTGAATTTCACCTGTTTGGTCTTTAATCATTGCTTCTAATCTTGAAATAATTGTTCTTAATTTTGAAGTTTCCATAATTTTCATACCTTTCTCAGCATTTTTTAGCTCTACTGTTGTCTATTTTACCAAATAATCGGAATAATAACATTCTTTTATGCTAATTCTTCTTAATGATGGAAATACGTACTTTATCAAGTGAAAATTGAACATAGAAAAACTTTTTATTTCTTTAGCAATCCCACCATAATTTGATCAAGGCTTGCGTGCCTTCGTCACCATATCCATTAGTTTCAAGCTTTTCATATAATTCGTAAGCTAGTTTTGTTGAAGGTAAATCAAGATCCATTTTTTCAGCTTCGTCCAAAGCAATTTTCAAGTCTTTAACAAAATGCTTAACAAAAAAACCAGGCGAATAGTCCTCTTTAAGAATTCGTGGACCGTAATTACCTAAAGACCAATTTTGGGCTGCCCCACCATTAACTGTTTTTAAAACTTCGTCCAGATTTAGTCCCGCTTCTTTTGCGTAGACAAGTGTTTCCGTTAAACCAGTCATCGTTCCGGCCACCATGATTTGATTGGCCATTTTCGTATGTTGACCACTTCCAGCCTCACCAAATAGACTTAAGGAGCCAGAGAATGTCTCAAAGATAGGCTTAATTTTTTCAAATGTATCCATATCGCCCCCGACCATGACTGTTAGAGTTCCATTTTTTGCGCCCAGATCTCCACCTGAAACTGGTGCATCTAAGCTACTTGCACCTATTTTCTCAGCTTCTGCAGCTATACGAATAGCTAATGCCGGTGTGCTTGTTGTCATATCTATTACGGTCTTCCCCGCAGATAGTGACTCAAAAACACCATTCTCCCCAAAGTATACCTCTTCTACATCTTCTGGATAGCCTAAGATTGTAAAAATTACATCAGCTATTTCAGATACTTTAGCAGGTGAGTCTTCCCAAATCGCTCCTGCCTCAACAAGTGAATCGGCTTTTTCTTTGGTTCGATTATATAAATGAACTGTCTGACCATTATTTAATAAAT
This sequence comes from uncultured Carnobacteriaceae bacterium, assembly GCA_964425775.1. GTDB lineage: Bacteria > Bacillota > Bacilli > Lactobacillales > Carnobacteriaceae_A > Atopostipes. Next base: position 2,039 of record CAYROB010000079.1, on the reverse strand, counting down.
GTTTGACCATTGAAGACCCCATCACGCCTGTTCCTATAAATCCAATCTTCATTTCACTATTCCGCCTTTCATTATTTTCATTCAGCACAATAATTCCTAAATTAAACTCTTAAAATCACAAAAAGGAGCTAGTTACCCAGCTCCTTCCTTAGAATTTAAATAGATTATTTTGTATACTCTTCGACTAAGGCAATAACTTCTTCAACGGTAGTTGTTTCATTAATCGCTTTATCGACTAGTTCTTCCATCTTTTTAGAATCAAGTGTTTTCATTAGACTACGTGTTTGCAAGATACTTGTTGCACTCATTGAGAACTCGTCTAATCCCATACCTACAAGTAGTGGTACAGCTATTTGATCTCCAGCCATTTCTCCACACATACCTGTCCATTTTCCTTCTGCATGTGATGCATCAATAACGTTTTTAATTAAACGTAGAATTGAAGGGTTATATGGTTGGTACAAGTATGAAACATCTTCGTTCATACGGTCAGCAGCCATTGTGTATTGAATCAGGTCGTTCGTACCTATACTAAAGAAGTCAACTTCTTTAGCAAACTGATCTGCTAATACAGCTGTTGCAGGAATTTCAACCATGATACCTAATTGGATATCATCTGAAATTTCTACACCTTCAGCTAATAATTTTGCTTTCTCTTCTTCATAGATTGTTTTTGCATCTCTAAATTCTTGTAAGACAGCAATCATCGGGAACATGATACGTAAACTTCCATAAACAGACGCACGTAATAAAGCACGTAACTGTGTTCGGAAAATATCATCTTGATCTAAACTAATACGAATTGCGCGGTAACCCAAGAATGGGTTCATTTCTTCTGGCAATTCTAAATATGGTAACTCTTTGTCGCCACCAATATCCATTGTACGGACAACAACTGGTTTCCCATCCATATCTTCTAAAACTTCTTTATAAGCTTCAAATTGCTCATCTTCACTAGGTAATTCTTGCGAATCCATATATAAGAATTCTGTACGGTATAAACCAACGGCTTCTCCACCATTATCTAACACGGCTTCTACATCACGTGGTGTACCAATGTTACCTGCTAATTCAAAAACTTTACCATCAGCTGTTACAGACGGTTCATCTTTTAATTTGTCCCACTCAAGCTTTAGGTTAGCATAGTCTTCTGCTTTTTTAGCATACTCAGCTACTTCTTCTGCTGAAGGATTAACAAGGACATCTCCTTCTCTACCATCAACAATCAAGAAATCACCATCTGAAACTTCTGATGTGATGTTTCCTGTACCAACAATTGCTGGTATCTCAAGTGATCTAGCCATAATGGCTGAATGCGAAGTACGACCACCAATGTTTGTAACAAACGCTTTAACATATTTCTTGTTTAATTGCGCTGTATCACTTGGTGTTAAATCGTGGGCTATAACAACCACTTCTTCGTCGATTGTCGCTGGACTTGGTAATGTGACACCAAGTAGACTTGCTAAAACTCGCTTACGGACATCTTGAATATCTGCAGCACGCTCTTGCATGTATGGATTATCTTCCATTGACTCAAATAAAGTAATAAATGTATCAGTTACTTCTTGATAAGCTGCTTCAGCATTTATTTTATTTGAATTAATTAATTCTTCCACTTGACCCGTCATATCTGGATCTGAAAGGATCATTGCATGTGCATCAAAAACCTGTGCTTCTTCTTCGCCTAATGACTCTTCAGCAATTGCACGGATTTTTAAAATTTCAGCATTTGACTGTTCAATCGCCTTATAAAAACGCTCTACTTCAACAGATGTGTTTTCGATTGTTTTTCTTTCAACTGTTAAATCAGGTTCTACAAGTCGATATACTTTGGCATGAGCATATCCATCACTCGATGCAATTCCAGTAATCAATTTCGTCATATGTTATTCGCCCAATCCTTCACTCTTCATAACTGCTTTGATTCCTTCGATTGCATCGTCTTCATCTTCGCCTTCTGCTGTTACTATTACATCAGATCCTTGGCCTACTCCTAATGACATAACGCCCATGATTGACTTTAAGTTTACAGACTT
>CAYROB010000078.1:0-6168 GCA_964425775.1 uncultured Carnobacteriaceae bacterium | reverse complement strand
TTCGTTTGCGCATTGATGGTGAGATGTATGATATTAGTGATGATATTCAGCTAGAACGAAATAAACAACATGATATTGATGTGGTTATCGACCGATTAGTCATTAAAGATGACATCCGTTCGCGCTTATCCGACTCTTTAGAAACAACATTAGAATTAAGTGAAGGCTACGCTACAATTGACGTGATTGATGGAGAAGAGTTGATATTTAGTGAGCACCATGCGTGTCCAATTTGTGGATTTTCAATTCCACCATTAGAGCCGCGACTTTTTTCATTTAATGCTCCATTTGGTGCTTGTAGTTTGTGTGATGGCTTAGGTAGAAAACTGATCGTTGATTTAGAATTAGTGATACCAGATCCAACAATGACACTGGAAGAAGGAGCTCTTGCACCGTGGCAGCCAATTAGTTCAAAATATTATCCTGAAATGCTGAGCCAAGCTTGTGCGCACTTTGGGATTGATATGAATACTCCTTTTGAAGATTTATCAAAAGAAGATCAAGACCTGGTTCTTTATGGTTCAGGTGACCGGGAGTTTCCGTTTCACTATGTAAATAATTATGGAAATGTCCGTGATAGCAAGATGCCCTTTGAAGGTGTCGTCAATAATATTGCGCGCAGACACGAAACGACATCAAGTGATTATACTCGAAGAGCGATGCGCGAATATATGGCCGAACTGCCATGTGCAAAATGTGGCGGCAAGAGACTTTCTGAAGAAGCCTTGAGTGTAAAAGTCAATGATTTGGATATTGCAGATGTCAGTAACTTCTCAATCGGTGTCGCTTTAGAGTTTTTTGAAGAGTTAACCTTGACGGAAAATGAAAAGATCATTGCCAGCCCGATTCAAAAAGAATTATCTGACCGGTTAACCTTTTTACGCGATGTGGGCTTAAGTTACTTAACCTTGGAACGCCAAGCTGGAAGTTTATCCGGTGGAGAAGCGCAGCGGATTCGACTAGCCACGCAAATTGGCTCAAATTTAACAGGCGTGATGTATGTTTTAGATGAGCCTTCAATTGGGTTGCATCAACGCGATAACAATCGCTTAATTGCTTCCTTGAAAAAAATGCGCGATATTGGAAATACACTGATTGTGGTGGAACACGATGAAGATACCATGCTGGCCGCAGATCATTTAATCGATATCGGTCCAGGTGCGGGTGAAAAGGGTGGAGAAATTATCGCCCAAGGAACACCAGCAGAAGTGAAGAAGAATAAAGATTCAATTACTGGACAATATTTATCCGGTGTTAAAAAGATTGATTTACCTGAAGAAAGACGGACAGAAAATAACGGGGTCATTAAACTGACCGGTGCTCAGGAAAATAATTTAAAAAATATTGATGTAGAATTTCCATTGGGTCAATTTGTTGTTGTTTCAGGGGTATCCGGTTCAGGGAAGTCCTCTTTAGTAAACAATATCTTAAAGAAAGCATTGGCTAGAGAAGTTGGTCGCGCAACGGATAAGCCAGGGAAACATAAAGCAATTACGGGTTATGAACCGATTGAAAAAGTGATTGGCATCGACCAAAGCCCAATCGGTCGTACACCACGAAGTAACCCGGCCACCTACACGAGCTTATTTGATGATGTGCGTGAATTGTTTGCGCAGACTAATGAGGCGAAAGTTCGCGGCTATAAAAAAGGACGCTTTAGTTTCAACGTAAAAGGCGGACGCTGTGAAGCGTGTCGTGGGGATGGAATCAAGAAAATTGAAATGCATTTCCTGCCGGATGTTTATATTCCATGTGAGGTCTGTAATGGAAAACGATATAACTCGGAAACATTAGAGATTAAATACAAAGGCAATACCATTGCTGATGTGTTGGAAATGACGGTTACGGAAGCCATTGAAGCCTTTAAAAATATTCCGAAAATTAAGCGGAAATTGGAAACGATGTATGATGTGGGCTTAGGTTATATTCGTTTGGGACAGTCATCAACCACACTCTCAGGTGGAGAAGCGCAGCGGATGAAGCTGGCTAGCGAATTGCAAAAAGTCCAAACAGGTAAAAACTTTTATATTTTAGATGAGCCAACAACCGGCTTGCATACCGATGATATCGCGCGCTTATTAAAAGTATTGAACCGCTTAGTGGACAATGGCAATACTGTTTTAGTGATTGAACATAATTTAGATGTCATTAAAATGGCGGATCATGTGATTGACTTAGGACCTGAAGGTGGAACAGAAGGTGGACAAATTATTGGTGTCGGGACACCGGAAGAAATTGCAGAAATTCCAGAAAGCCATACGGGTCATTATTTAGCCAAAATGTTAAACAAATAAGAAAAAGTTGCACACAAACGTAAAAAATCGACTTTAAATCAGTCTATAGGCCCATGACAAAATCGGCAATTCGTTGGATAATAGATGTATAAAGAAAGTAGATTGATGTTTCTCTATTTCCAAGGGAGGAAAAGATAATGGATAATCGTGAAAGAATTTTAGAGCTGGTGAGTCAGGGTGTTTTGTCCGTTGAAGAAGGCTTAGATTTATTAGAGAGTTTATCAAAGCAAGAGACAAAAAAGACTGAGAAAAAAGAATTTACATCGGATGAATCAGAGGCGAAAGAATCAACCTTAGAGGCTGAAGAAAAAGAAGAAGTATTTGAAGCAGAAGAAGATATCCAAGAAACAGAAGATGAGTTAGAACGACTAGCCAATCAAATCAACCAGTATTCAGTGGGCATCGATATTTTAAACAAGGATTTAGCTGCATTAAAATTAGAACAAGCAGAGATTGAAGTTGAATTAGCTAAAGAAGAAGATGGCAAGAGACAAAAGTATTTAGAAAATAAAATTGAAACCTTAAATGATGAGATCAAAGAAGTAAATGCCGAAAAAAATAAGCGAATGAAAGATATGCATTCACTGAAAATGAAACGTTGGACCAGTAAAGCCAAACAATTTTCAGGAAATCTTGATATTCCCCAAGAATGGCGTGAAGGGGCAAGTGAAACAATCGATAAAGCGGGCGAAATCATTGATAGCGGTTCGCAAACAATCGGAAGTTTATTGCGGGAAACAGTAGAGAAAACAAAGGAAACGCTCGAAAATATCGATTGGCGCGAGGTGAAAAAGGATTTCACACTAAAAGAAGCAAGCACGTTTGATCATGAGTGGCTATTTGAAAATACCACGGCCAGTATTCTAGATTTCAAAAATGCCAATGGTGATATTGAATTTAAGCCAAGCATGAATGAAAATATAAAAGTAAGTGCAGCAATCAAAATCTATGGTAAAACAGAAGAAGCTACACTCTTAGAAGCCTTTGAATCGCGCGCAATCATTCGAATTGATGAAGAGAACTTTACCTTTCATATTCCAAGTAAAAATATTCGAGCGGATTTAGTGGTTTATCTCCCACAACGAAACTATGATTATATTCGTTTAAATACTTTTAATGGAGATGTTGCATTCAATGAATTACTTGCTCGCGACATTTATGTGAAAGTAACATCAGGCGATATTGTCTTCAATCAGTTAGAGGCGAGTATGTTGGAAATTAAATCAACAAATGGTGATGTGAATCTTACGGATGTTGAATTAAGAGACTTACTCTTAAGCGCAACAAATGGCGATGTACGCGTGATAGGTGAGATTCAAAGCTTAGACACAAGTACGGTTAATGGTGATGTTTTGCTGACATTGAGTGGAGACGAGCTAATTCAAGTAACTGCCAGTTCTGTCCAGGGTGATGTCAAGGTATCTTTGCCAACAGCACTAAGTTTAGAAATAGAGGCCAAGACAACCTTAGGAAAAATAAAAAGTCGACTAAATGGTACTGAACAATCACAAGAGAACAAAGGAAAACGTCAAACGTATGTCTTTAACCGAATGGGAAATACGGACCTTTGTCGAGTAAAACTACAAACAACGAGTGGCCATATATTATTGAAAGATACGATCTAAAATAAAAAGAGAAAAGGTGAGTAATATGAAAAAATTAACGAGATCTTCAACTGATGTAAAAATCGCCGGTGTATGTGGCGGAATTGCTGAATACTTTGGAATCGACTCAACACTTGTGCGAGTGGCTTATCTAGTCTTTACGTTTATAGGAGTAGGTTCACCTGTCCTATTATATATCCTACTTGCCTTAATTATGCCTGAAGAGTAATTACTAGCTGTTTTAGAAAGGAGGAATCGAATTGACCTTAAGAAGATCACGCGAAAATGCGCTTGTTTCTGGAGTGTTAGGTGGGCTGGGGGAATATTTTAAAATCGATCCGACAATTATCCGAATTGGTTTTGTGGTACTTGTTTTTTTAAACTTCTCTATTTTGGTTCCTCTGTATATTGCAGCGGCAATCATTATTCCCAAAGCAAAACCAAAAGATAAAAAAATTGACAAGGGTCCAATGGATAAGCATACTATGGATGATATATCTGAAATAAATGAAGAGGATTGGAGTGATTTTTAAGATGAAATGGTGGCAGAGAGTATTATTAAATACAATTATTTTTCTAGTCCTGGCAGAATTTTTAAATGGATTTGAAGTGAATGATTGGACAACAGCTGTTCTAGCAGCGGTTGTGTTGAGTTTATTAAATGGATTGGTTCGGCCAATCGTCTCTTTATTTTCCTTACCCTTTACCATACTCACGTTTGGTTTGTTTTACTTTGTGATCAATGGGCTAATGATTTGGTTAACAGGGTATTTTGTAGCCGGTTTAACTATCAGTTCATTTGGGCAAGCAATCCTTGTGGCTCTAATCCTATCAATAGTTAATTCACTAATCGCAAAAGATGTCTAACAAATAGTTTGAAAAGCAGCTTTCTTTAGATGAGAAAGCTGCTTTTTTGACCTGAGGGTAGGTCAACCAGTATAATTATGCTATTATAGAAGTATTGTTTTTAATGAATGCTTATATTTTTCAAAAAATATATTTTGGGGTGAATGGAATGAAAGATAATATAGTCACTGTAAAAGAATTAATTAAAGAGATGCCATATATTAATTTTATATCAGGTAAAGAATTTGCTGATCGACCAATTGAAGTAAGTGATTTGTCACGACCAGCTATTGAGTTAACAGGATATTTTGATTTTTACCCAGAAGAAAGAATTCAATTATTTGGTGCAACAGAAATATCTTTTCTTGAAAGACTCTCTTCAGAAGTAAAGAGGGAAATATTTGAGAAGATGTGTACGCCCGAAACACCGGCTTTTTTAATCTCACGTGGACAAGAAGTGCCGGATGAGTTGATTGAAGTAACGAAAAAAGCTGAAATTCCGATATTGATTTCTTGTCGCTCAACTACGCGCCTCTCAGCGAATGTCATGCATTTTCTAGAAGAGCGTTTGGCCGAACGAATGGATCAACATGGGGTATTTATGGATATCTATGGAATGGGTGTCTTAATTATTGGGGATTCAGGTATCGGTAAATCAGAAACAGGCTTAGAACTCGTTCAAAGAGGGCACCGTTTGATTGCCGATGACCGCGTGCAATTATATATGGTTGATGAGAGTCGTATTATTGGCGAAGCGCCGTATATTTTACGTAATATGATTGAGATTCGTGGCCTGGGTGTGATTGATGTCATGAACATGTTTGGGGTCGGTTCTGTCCGCGAATCACAGGAGTTAGAACTTGTTATTAACTTGAAGCACTGGGAACAAGGTGATGTCTATGATCGTATTGGCAACGACGTCGAAAACAAACGTTTCTTTAATGTCGATATTCCAATGATCAACATTCCAGTAAAAGTCGGACGAAACTTAGCGACAATCGTGGAAATAGCCGCAATGAATAAACGAGCGAAAGAAATGGGCTATGATGCAACAGAAATTTTTGAAGATCGCTTAACAGAATTAATTGAAAGTAACACAAAAAGTTTTGACGAAAATAATTAATAATTTGCAAATCAAAAGGAAAGTTTGAAGGTGTAAAATAATGAAGACAGATTTTATGGCAATTGATCCAATTGCTTTTGAGCTTGGACCTTTTACTGTTGCCTGGTATGGTCTAATTATAGTAAGTGCAATGTTACTGGCTATATCTTTAATAATTAAAGAGGCGGAGAAACGTGATTTAACGGAAGATTTTGTTGTAGATATGGCTTTTTGGACGATTCCTTTAGGCATTCTTGGAGCGCGCGCCTATTATGTCCTCTTTGAGTTAGGAGCTTACCTCAGTGATCCTATCCGCATATTT
>CAYROB010000077.1:5978-6256 GCA_964425775.1 uncultured Carnobacteriaceae bacterium | reverse complement strand
CAGCTGGTTCTATTTTCTTAAATATGAACACCGAGCCAAGATAAACCTGCTGAATCAGCCACCCTTCACGTGCTTTCTTTTCAAAATAATACTCAATAGATGGGGAGTTTGTAATTTCTAAAAAATTATAGTCAATTTTATAGTTCATTCATAGACGCTCCTCTCGTTGGTCGTACTGTCATTATATCACAGGGAATTTTAAAAATAACGTATTAGGTATAATTATACTAGGATGTGGATGCTTTTCACTTGGGTATCTCTTTAGAATCTTGTTAAAC
>CAYROB010000077.1:1426-5872 GCA_964425775.1 uncultured Carnobacteriaceae bacterium | reverse complement strand
GTTAAACTGTGACTATAGAAAGAATCTCATAAAATGGAAGGAGTGAAGCAAATGATTACGTTAACTAAAGAAGATATGATGAAAGTTTATACTATGGAAGAAGCGATTGAAGCAGTTAAAGAAGCTTTGCGCTTATTCTCAGCAGGTGAAGCAACGGTTCCTTTTAGAACAAATATTGATATTCCTGAATATAACGGTCAGAGCTTATACATGCCAGCTTATGTGAAAGGTGAAGAACCCGCGCTTGGCATGAAAATTATCTCAATTTATCCAGATAACGTTAAACAGGATCTACCAACAAGTCCTTCAACAATGATCATAGTGAATGTGGAAACAGGAATGGTTGAAGCGATTTTAAATGGTACGTACTTGACTCAATTACGAACAGGTGCTGTTCAAGGAGCAGCTACGGATCTCTTAGCACGTAAAGATGCACGAATTGGTGCCTTGATTGGAACAGGTGGTCAAGCAGCTACTCAACTGGAAGCGATGCTGACTGTTCGCTATCTAGAAGAAATACGTGTGATGGATATTGACAGAGAACGAGCACAAGCATTTGTCGATGAAATGTCTAAGCGTTTTGCATACTTTGCGACTAAACTGATTGCGGTAGACAGCGCAGAAGAAGCCGTCACTGATGCGGATGTTATTACGACTGTAACGACCTCACCACAAGCAACCTTCCCTAACGAGGCCGTTAAAGCCGGTGCACACGTGAATGGTGTGGGAGCTTACACTCCAGAGATGCATGAAATACCGGGTGAACTCTTAGCACGAGCAGACATAATCGTCTTTGATACGATGGAAGGTGTCTTAGCTGAAGCAGGAGATATTATTACGCCATTACGTGAGGAGTTAATCAATGAATCCGATATCGATGGTGAACTTGGTGACCTGATCTTAGGTGAGATTACCGGTCGTGAAAGCCAAGAAGAAATCACTGTCTTTAAAACAGTTGGTACTGCAGTATTAGATGTTTTCACTGCTGCAAAGATTCTCAACAAAGCAAAAGATGCTGGCATCGGTCAAGAAATCAAGCTTTAAAAATACAAATTCCTTCTAGAATTTGCGTACAGCAAAAACTAAAAGGAATTTTTTGTTTTATTATGATTGATGCATCCGCTCTCTGCTCTTTCTTATCGCCTCAACTCACTATAAACCAGCTCACCGACTGCTGACTGAGCGGCTTCGTAAAAGTCTTTGTCTTGGAAGAGTCGCTTAAAGGCATTGTCTCTGTCCACGTTCTCTTGGTATAAGTTAAACGCGATATCTCGAAAGTCTTTCGGAAAGATGCTGTTGGTAAAGACTTCACTTCCGTTTTGCTTTGCATAAGTCGCTAAGGATTCACGACGCTGCCCTTTTGTCATTTCTTTAACGATTGATTCGAGTACTACACGATCCTTATCACCGAAGTCTCCTTGGTACCGTTCATTAATGCGTTCGATAATTTGGTCGAGGTAATCTTCCTCATCTTCAATCGCTCCTGAGGTATCTAATAAATCCCCGTAACTGACCATCGTCTCCTCTACCGTTGGATTGAGTGAAATGTCTCCTTTAAAGGATTGCTCTAGTTTATAAAATTCGAGTTTTAACTTATCGTCTAAATCTAAACTAATTCTTTCGGGACGTGGTAAGAGTTTTTGTAAGTAAGAAGTAAAGACGTACTCCTTATGTAACTCCTTGTCGTACATCCGCGTAATCTGGATAATATAGGCGTACCATTTATTAAAGTTACGAATCGTTTTACGAAATTCGAATTGGTCTTCTTCCGATAAGTCGAGGTAGCGATCAATGACCGGCTTCATTAAACTGGTTAATCGTCCTAAGTCAGCAGCTGTTTGTTCGCCATCTTTATAATAAATGCGAATAAAGCTTTCAATGTCTCCGTCATTATACAGACGTGCATCCCTTAGCATGATTTGTGTATCATAGATTAAGTTTACATTGATTGTCTCATCTAGGATAGTTGCCTCATAGTAAGGTTTAAAGGCTTCTTCGATTTCTTCCTTCGTATTCACGAAATCTAAAACAAAGGTGTCTTCTTTCCCTGGCGCAATTCGATTTAACCGTGAGAGCGTCTGAACGGCCTTTACTCCCCTTAGTCTCTTATCAACAAACATCGTGTGTAATAAAGGTTGGTCAAAACCGGTCTGATACTTCTCAGCAACGACGAGCATATTAAAGTCTTCGCTGTCAAACTCTGTAGTTAATTGATTCTCCTTAATAGATGAACCATCCGCTCGCTTATTCATACAGGTCTCTGTGTACTCGATTCCCTTATCCTTGATCACTCCTGAAAAGGCAATCAGTATCTCTAAGTCATCATACCCCTTCATCTCTATATAGCGTTTCATCTCATGATAGTAACGAACCGCATGTAATCTTGAGGCAGTAACAACCATCGCTTTCCCACGTCCATTGATTTTGTTCTTGGTTACATCCCGGAACTGTTCCACAATGATTTGTGTCTTTTGCTGTAAGTTATGTGGATGCAAGGAAGCGAAACGATTAATCGTTCGGACCGCAGTAGATGAAGGGACTTCTGGATTCTCTTCTGTATCCTTAGCTAAACGATAGCACGTATTATAAGTCATGTAGTTTTGGAGCACATCAAAAATAAAACCTTCTTCGATTGCTTGTCTCATCGAGTAGTTATGATAAGCTTTTTTATTCCCGGCTATCCCCTCTGTACCAAAGAGATCGATCGTCTCTTTCTTGGGTGTTGCGGTAAAGGCAAAGAATGACATGTTGTTATGCTTTCCGTGAGAGAGGATCTCTTGGACTAACTTGTCTTCGTTGTCTAAGGCTTGTTCCTCATCCCAACCCTCTTGTTCCGCAAACTCTCTTAGCGCTTCTTCAGTATCGGCTAAGGCCGTCTTCATCATTTTGGCACTACTTCCCGATTGACTTTGGTGTGCCTCATCCACAATAACCGCATAACGCTTCCCTTTTACTTCATCAACTTCTTCATAAATAACAGGGAACTTTTGTAAAGTTGTCACAATAATCTTTCGGTTATCATTAATTGCTGCTTTTAAATCTTGGGATGTCTTATCGGCACCAATAGTCTCAACGACTCCTGGTGTGTGGTCAAAACTCATAATCGTCTCTTGTAGCTGGCTGTCTAGTACGCGACGGTCAGACACAATAATAATCGAAGTGAAAATAGGTGCATCGTCTTTATCATGTAAGTTCGATAACCCATAGGCTAACCAAGCAATCGAATTACTCTTACCTGATCCCGCACTATGCTGAATAAGGTAGTCTTCACCCGTACCCTTAACCCGCACATCGTCAATTAATTTCTTAACGACATCTAGCTGATGGTATCTTGGGAAGATGAGTCGCTTACTTGTTTGCTTAACTTCTTTCCCCTTGACCACCTTTATTTCTGATTTCTCTTCCAAATGCATAAAGCGTTGAATAATATCTAGCAAGCTATCTTTTTGCAAGACCTTCTGCCATAGATAAGCCGTCGCATAACCATCCGCGTTCTTTGGGTTTCCACGTCCACCTACCTGACCGGGACCATTTGAGCCTTTGTTAAATGGTAAAAAGAATGTATCTCTCCCCTTCAGCTCCGTCGTCATCTCTACCTCATAGTGATCCACCGCAAAGTACACTAAAAAGCGTGAGTTAAAATGGAAACACTTTTCCCGTGGGTTTCGATTCTCTATAAACTGGGCCTTGCCATTATCAACTGTTTGACCAGTTAATTGGTTTTTCAATTCTAATGCAATGATGGGTATCCCATTCAGTGAAAGCACTAAATCAATTGAATTGTTATTTTCTGTCGAATAATAAAACTGACGAGTAGCTGTTAGGATGTTTTCATTATAGTTATCAATGACTTTTTGATTTAAGGTACTTTCTGGTTTAAAAAAGACTAATCTAAACCGTACTCCTCGGTCCGTGATACCTTCTCTAAGCACTCTTAGCAAACCATGCATCTTCACTGACTCGTCAAATCGTTTATAAAGCGCCTCTTCTGCCTTTTCGCGATAAATTTTTACGTATCGCTGCCAGGCCTTAGGTTGACTCGAGCGGATGAACCGTAATAGAGTTTCCATATCAATCGCTTTGTCTCTGTCATAGGTTGCCATCGTCCCGCGCTCATAGCCACTCAGCAACAAATCACTTTCGATGTCTTCTTCAAATCGGATCTCTTTATATTCCAATTAGTCCACCTCTCTCTTACCTGTGACCGTTTCAAAAATTAACGACTTCTTATAAGCTTCCATTTCCTCCACTAACTGCTCTTTCTTTGCAATGATTTCATCAATTTGACTTGTTTTCTTATCCAGATAATCTGCGATTTCCTGTTGTTCTTCTATGGGTGGCAATATACCATTAATTTGTTTTAAAATCGCTTGAGTAATACTATAGACTTTAATTCCAACAACTGTACTTGATATTTGTTCTTTGATAGAATCAGCCTGAATCATA
>CAYROB010000077.1:0-1416 GCA_964425775.1 uncultured Carnobacteriaceae bacterium | reverse complement strand
ATTAGTTTTTCTAATGACTACACAATTACCACTACCCTGACGATCTTCTGATGTATCACAAAAAACAAAGTCGCCTTCATTAACTAATGAGTTTGGCCGAGTAGTTAAATACTCTTTATCTACACACTTTAATTCATCGCGGCTTAAATCCAAATCAAAATTAAACTTGGAATGGATTTCCCCGTAATTAATGACCTTTATCCCTTGATCAAGTAAATTTGATTTAGTTATTGTTAAGCCACCACTAAATTTAAATAAATCTTTAAACTTAATTAAATTCCAGTTTTTGGGTATCTTACCTATCCATTCTACCCCACTTTCTTTCATCGGAACACTCTTATCTAAACCTTTTGTTACAGTTTCAGTTATAAGAGCTTGTTTATATCTTTTATATTCTTCGATTGCCTGTTTACTTTTAATAATTATATTTTCTATTTCTTTAGTTTTATTATCTAAAAAACCTACAATTTTTTGCTGTTCTTTTTTAGGTGGGGCTGTCATTATAAGGTTGTTGTATTTATCAGCACCAATATTTTCTATTGTAGCTTGAATGAGTATCGAATCCTTCCACTGCTCATAGTAAGAAGATAAAGTAATGTAATAAATATACTTGCTGAGGTTATCCTTATTAATTCTTGCTCTAATAAGATATCCAGCAAAACCTGACAGTCCCATCTCCTTTTGATAGATAAATGTTTTTCCAACGGTAGCACCACTTCTAGCAAATAAAATATCCCCATCTTGCAATATAAACTCACTGTTTTCATCTATGTTTATTGATAGTTTATCAGTCTGTATTAATTGATTATCTTTACTAATATCTGTAATTCTAATATATCTAGGTAATTCATCATTAAATTCACAACCAGAAGAATTAGCACCATATTTCAATGGTTCTTTGACTAAATATTTTAGTTTAGAAATCCCCCAGTCCTCTGGTATCTCACCGATCCACTCCACACCGCTATCTTTCATTTGTCTAGTCAATTCGCTCACCATCCGCGCTGAATAATGATTTTAAAGATTGTTCGATTTCTTTTTCAAGTTCTAAGATTCTATTGGAGATGACATCCGCTGGTTCGGCTTCTTCGAACTTATAGAAGTAACGAGTGAATGGAATCTCATAGCCAACGACTGTACTTTCTTTATCAATCCATGCTTCAGGGTTGTAGGGTACTACTTCACGTTGGAAGTACGTATCGATGTCTTCTTCTAAAGGAACTCTCTCTGTATCTCGTAAATCACTATTTGCTTCGACTTCACCTTTGATATTCTTACATATTGCTGCTTCATTATCGTGTTCGCCAAATACGCGTACGATTGAATTACGTAAAGGAGCTCTTAGCTGAATATCATTTTCTTTAAAGAGGGTGTTAATCATGTCAATGAACTCTTCACGGTCCCACCATTCTTGAT
>CAYROB010000076.1:1668-6290 GCA_964425775.1 uncultured Carnobacteriaceae bacterium | reverse complement strand
AATCTCTGCTGCTGCAAAAAATGCATTAATCGACGTTAATAGAATGATAATAAATAATTGTGTGAACAAGGAACTCCCGGAAGGATCCATAACTCAACTCTCTCCTTAATGAAATGTATGTCATTTTAATTCTTGAACCGTTCTGTATATATGGAAAAGCGACTTAGCTTCTCTGAGCTAAATCACTTCTCTTCATTACCTATGATTATAAAATAAATCGACTGTTTTAGATAGCTTTTTTCTGATATTTAGCCGCAAAGCCTGTTTTTCGTAGAATGAGTTTAATGATTTCCACTAAAACGACGATCGAAGCGGCGGCTGCAACAACAATCATCCAACCTGTCGTACCGATTGGTGAGACATCAAAGAAGTCATTAATTCCTGGAATCAGGATTACCCCTAAGAGTAGCGAACCAGATAATAATGTAGCACCATTCAAGTACTTGTTGTTAAATGGGTTGGTTCTAAAGATTGATTCAAAAACACTTTTCACGTTAAAGGCATGGAACAATTGGATTAATCCTAACGTCGCAAAGGCCATTGTTTCTGCCATATTAATCGCAATCGCTGTATCGGTATCATGCCCTAAAGAAACCGCATATTGGTAACGACCGATCCAGTAAACGAATAGTGTCAGTCCACCTTCTAAAATTCCTTGGTAAGCAATACTTGGTAATACCCCATTGGATAGGAAACTTGAGTCAGAAGCTCTTGGTTCATAATCCATAATGTCTGGTTCAGCCTCTTCCATCCCTAAGGCAATCGCTGGGAAAACATCGGTTACTAAGTTGATCCATAGGATGTGCACGGGTTCAAGAATTTGCCAACCAACTAAAGTTGCAATAAACAGGGTTAAGATTTCACCCAAGTTAGCAGATAGTAAATATTGAACCGCTTTTTGAATGTTTGCAAAGACCTTACGTCCTTCTTCCACCGCATGTACGATGGTCGCAAAGTTATCATCCGCAAGCACCATGTCGGATGCACCCTTGGATACTTCGGTACCAGTAATTCCCATTCCGACACCAATATCGGCTTGTTTTAGTGCTGGCGCATCGTTTACACCATCACCCGTCATGGAGATGACTTTGTTTTTAGCTTGCCATGCGCGAATAATTCTTACCTTATGTTCTGGTGAGACACGTGCATAAACGGCAAAATCTTCGACATTTTCAATTAATTCTTCATCCGTCATTTCAGTTAATTGCGCACCCGTTGCGACGCGTTTTTCGTTATTTGGTGCATTCGCATCTAAAATGGTTAGTCGTTCCGCAATCGCTTGGGCGGTAATTGCATGGTCTCCTGTAATCATGATTGTACGAATACCGGCGCGACGCGCTTCTTCAATTGAGCCACGTGCTTCTGGTCTTTCAGGGTCAATCATCGCGACTAAACCAGCAAAGGTTAAATCAAATTCAATACTTTCACTTGTGATTTCAGCTGGGAGCTCATCAATAATTTTGTACGCTCCACCTAAAATACGTAAGGCTAAACGAGCTAAATCCTCATTTGCTTGTAAAATTCTTTCCGTATCTTCCGGAGTATAATCTTGCACTTCGTCATTCATGAAGATTGAAGTCACACGCTTTACTAACTGATCCGGTGCACCTTTTACGGCCACCAAGTAACGCCCATCGGCCATTTCATGGATGGTGGACATTAGTTTTCGCTCGGAATCAAAAGGTAACTCGGCGATACGGGGTGTTTCTTCTAGTGCTTCATACACATCAAAGCCTTGTTCTAACACATAACGTGTAATGGCTACTTCAGTTGGTGAACCTACTAAATCACCATTGTTATCCCGGTCCGTATCATTGGCGAAAGTTGTTGAGCGAACTAATGGGTGATTATGATCAATTGGCTCATCTGCATCATGAATTTCGCCATTGTAGTACACTTTTTCAATCGTCATTTGATTCAATGTTAAGGTTCCGGTTTTATCGGAACTAATAATTTGCGTACTTCCTAGCGTTTCAACGGCTGGTAACGAACGAATTAAGGCATTTCGTGCGGCCATATTTTGGGTACCAATTGATAAAATAATTGTGGTAATCGCTGGTAAACCTTCTGGAATAGCGGCTACTGCCAGAGAAACTGCGACAAGTAACATATCTGTCCACAGGATTCCTTGGAAAAATGTTCCAATAAAGAACGTTAAAAGAGCAATGACAATAATTAAGTAAGTTAAGGTTTTTCCTAAGTCTTCTTGATCTTGTTGGATCGGTGTCTTTTTCGCTTCGGTTGCTTCAAGCATGGCGGCGATATTTCCTACTTCTGTCCGCATTCCTGTTGCCACAACTACTCCAACAGCTCGACCATACGTTACACTTGTACTGGAGAAGACCATGTTTGTTCGGTCACCAATACCGGCTTCTTCACTAATCACGGCTACATCTTTTTCAGACGCAACGGATTCTCCAGTTAAAGCCGCTTCTTCCGCTTGGAGTGAATTGGCTTCGATTAAGCGTAAATCGGCCGGCACTACATCTCCAGCTTCGAGTAACACAATGTCTCCTGGAACTAATTCTGTACTTTTCAAAATTTCTGTTTTCCCATTCCGGCGCACATGTGCTTCGGGTGAAGACATTTTTTGTAGCGAGTCAATGGCTTCTTCCGCTTTATTCTCTTGGAAAACACCCATCAGTGCGTTGATGACGACAACGATCATAATAACGACCGCATCCGCAAAGTCTCCACTCACTGCCCACGAAATAACTGCAGCAATCATCAAAATAATAATCATAAAGTCTTTAAATTGATTTAAAAACTTTTGTAAAAGGGTTGTGTGTTGCCCTTTATCAATTTCATTTAACCCATATTCTTCTAGGCGCTTCGCTGCTTCTTCAGAGCTCAGTCCTTTTTCTACATCTGTGTTTAGCTTGTCCACAACATCCGCTGCCGAATGTTGATATGATTTCCACTCTTCCATTTTATCATTCCTCCTTGGTAAAATTCCTTCGAAAAAAAAAGACTTATGCACAAACCGTCTTTAAATAAGCGGTGGGCACAAGTCTCACTATTTAAGTACAGTACCAATGACTATTTATATAGTCACTTATCGTTGTTGATACTGACGAGGGATGTTCCCTCCAGTTACTCCCTTATGAAGTATTCAATTATTGTTATTATATAGCCTTGTACATTCAAAATCAAGTTTAATGAATGAAATCAAGCATTCGAATCAGCAAACATTTTTTCAATTAATTCCTCATATTGCTCGCCCTTGGCTTTAAACTGAATCGTTCGCTGGTCTAAATCATCCAAAGACGCCTCTAAATGAATCTCTAGCACTTCCTTTGGTAAATCTTCTGGTGAAACGGAGGGCCATTCGACAATTGACACGCCTTCCCCTGCAAAATATTCATCCAAGCCTAAATCGATCACTTCACTTTCTTCTAGTCGATACAAATCCATATGGTAAAGCGGCAAACGCCCGTCCGTATATTCACGCACAATCGTGTAGGTTGGACTTTTGATGATCCGCTTGACACCTAAGCCGGCACCAATTCCTTTGGTAAAGGTTGTTTTCCCTGCGCCTAAATCGCCAAACATTAAAATGGTCATGCCAGGCATTAAAAATCCCGCTAACTTTTTAGCAAGTGCTATCGTTTCTGTTTCATTTTTCATTACAATTGTTTTCATTTATTAATCCTTTCATCGCTCGATTCTTTCTACGCCTCATAGTATACCAAGGATTGCTCAAAATAAGTATTATTTCATTTCAGTCCGATATTCGTTATAATTCATGTACAAGAAATTACTCTTCTTTAGAGAAAGGACTTAAAAATATGTTAACTGTTCAAAGAATACCAGTGGGAATGGGCCAAGCCAACTGCTATATTATTGCCAATGAAAAAGAGGCCCTCATTATTGATCCAGGTGCTGAAGCGGGAACGATTAAAAAGGCGATTGACCGTTTAGATGTAACACCTGTTGCTATTTTACTCACGCATACGCATTATGACCACATTGGGGCTGTTGATGAAACACGTCAACACTTTGATGTCCCTGTGTACGTTGCGCCCGAAGAAGATGCTTGGTTGACTGACCCCTCAAAGAACTTATCACAAATGATTGGGATGCCTTTTAAGGTCCAACCGGCAGATCACCTCTTTAATCCTGATGAAACGCTTGAAATTAGTGACTTTACATTTAAAATCTTGGCAACACCAGGACATTCTCCAGGTGGGGTTTCCTTTGTTTTTGAGGAAGATCGATTTGTCATTTCTGGTGACGCCCTTTTTGCGGGTGGAATTGGCCGTAGTGACTTCCCAGGAAGCAATGGCCGTCAATTACTCAATGGCATCCGCGAACAACTCTTCACCCTTCCTGGGAACTATAAGGTCTACTCAGGTCACGGACCAGAAACAACCATTCAAAAAGAAATCGACACCAATCCATTTTTTAGGTAAATTCAACCAAACAGCTTAAAATCAATGGCGCTAAAACTGATTTTTACCATTGGTAATTCTGCAAGTTCTATAGTATTCTATAGATAGAGCAGATACAGGAGTATCTATGTGGACTGTACAATAGGAACATGGTGTAATTGTTAAATTATATGCAGCAGATGAAGACTATAAAAATAATAGTGATAAGATTATAGACGGGGCTACATATTA
>CAYROB010000076.1:0-1658 GCA_964425775.1 uncultured Carnobacteriaceae bacterium | reverse complement strand
TTCTTGTCCTGCCATAGATTTTAGGACGCGAAGCTTATTTGAATATAGAAACTGTAATTTCTTGTCCTGCCATAGATCTTAGGACGCGAGTTACAGTTTATACATATAAAGTCTGAAGCTTGAGACTTTTAAAAAAGCAGCAAAAGTATAAAACATCATACTTTTGCTGCTTTTTTGTCTTCTCTATTCTTTCGTACCATTATTCCCTAAACTCTGTATATCTTTTGCATAATCCACATCGTTACTTTGCCAGACAAAGTTCGCCAGTGTTTTGGAAATCCCATCAACTTTTATTTGATGACGTGAAACAAGTTGTTCTTGGTCGTTCATACGAAAATCTACATAAGATTCAACATTTTCATCCATATAAATTTCTTTTTCATAGACAATATTCCCTTCAAGCAAATCATGCGTTGCTAAGAATTCATCGCCTAAGGCATCTAACATCCAAATAAAGTACATGGCGTTATTCGCATGGAAATTTCCATCAATATCAAAGTAGCGTACTTTATAGTCTTTGCGCTTAATTTTCTCATCGTGTTTCGGTGGAACTGGTTGAGGCATCCGCTTAATGCGCTTGCTTGCCGTTGATCCATAGCCGCCGACAATCTTCTTTGGGATACTGGTCAATTTGCGATTTTCATCGATTAACGCAAAGACAGTCATCACATAGACAATTAAATTGTCCTCTGCATCATACACTTCAAATTCACGATACGAAAATACTCGGTTATGTTCTTGGATAAATGTCCGAATCCGAAGCTCTTCACCTGTATTTGGCATACGAGTAACTTGAATATCATACTGAATAATGACCCATTTCAACCATAATTTTGACACATGAATATTGTCAATTTCTCGGCCTTGTTCCCCTGATACCTGCAATAAAACATTGACTAAATTCGATAAATTCACACGCCCATAGCGATCACCTAAAAAACTGGGAATGGTTGTTCTTTTTTCGTAGACAACTGCTTTCATCTAAAATTCCTCCTACATACCTTCTAACAAATCTCTCTTCCCTAATTATAGTAGATTTAAACAAGAACTGCCATCTTTCACCTTATCTTATTCATTTTTTTCAAGCATATGGTATAATTTCTCTACTAAGAACGTTAAATATAGAAAGGTTGTGAGGCAATGAATGCCAATCAATATTCTTTAGCAAAAGCTACCATTCAAAAGGATAAACTACTTAATAATATTCAAGCTTTCAGAAACGGAATGAATGCGGATACAGCCTTTATGGCGGTAATTAAGGCGAATGCCTATAGCCACGGAGCCGTTCCACTTGCTCAGGTAATGGAAACAGCCGATGCGGTTGACTATTTCGGTGTAGCCCAATTGCAAGAAGCCCTGGAACTACGCGCTGCGAATATTCAAACACCTATTCTTATTTTTAATGCCGTCCGTCTTGAGGAAGTGGATCTCGCGATTCAAAATGAGCTGACAATGACCGTTTTTTCAAAAGAGCTCGCTAAAAAAATTGCCGAACGGGCCAAAAAATTAAACACGAAAGCATTAGTTCATTTAAAAATGGATACGGGTATGGCACGAATTGGGGTGTCTAGCTTCAAAGAAGCCTTGGAAATTTACAAGATACTAGACAATCATTTTGTCGATATCGAAGGGATTTATACACATTTTGCTGATGCAAC
>CAYROB010000075.1:2089-6312 GCA_964425775.1 uncultured Carnobacteriaceae bacterium | reverse complement strand
ATCCATTTTATTCGCTTCCTTCTTCTATTACTGGATTAAAATAATGATAACGACAGACTGGGAAATAACTTTCATTTCCACCGATTTGAATTTGATCGCCTTCATAGACTGGCGCACCATCGCTTATCCGTAAATTCATAATCGCTTTTTTCCCACAATACCAGCAAATTGTTTTAATTTCTTCAATTTTTTCTGAATGCAACAGTAAATATTCTGAACCTTCAAATAATTTATTCATAAAGTCGTTTTTCAAACCAAAGGCCATTACGGGAATCTTTAATTCATCGACTATTCGAGTTAATTGAAAAACATGCTCTTTGTTTAAGAATTGTGCTTCATCTAATAAAACACACCAAATTTTTTCTGTTTTTACTTCTTCAGCAATGATGTCATAGATGTTTGTCTCATCAAGCACAGGTCTCGCTTCACGGCGCATCCCAATTCGACTGGATACAAAACCAACACCATCTCGATTATCAATTCCACTCGTAAAAATCCTGACTGCCTTATTTTGTTCTTCATAATTATGCGCTACCTTTAGTAACTCAAAAGATTTTCCACTGTTCATTGCACCATATTTAAAATATAATTGCGCCATTTTTACCAACCTTTCTCATTCGATATTCCTTAAAAATTATAACGAATGATAGCATAAAAAGCCAATCTTTATTTGAATTTAAATAGCCCAGACAACCTTAAAGTTATCTGAGCTATTTCTTTTATTTACGTTGAGACAAATGAATAGTCGGCATCTTCCAAATCAATATCCCCAGCACCCATAAACTGAGCATTATGCAAGACTGCATAAAAACCATCTTGTTCTAATAACTCATCATGAGTACCTGTTTCAACGACATCTCCTTCATTCATCACAATAATTTTATCGGCATCACGAATGGTCGATAAACGGTGAGCAACCACAAAACTTGTCCGTCCTTCTAAAACTGTTTCCATTGCTTTTTGAATTTGTACCTCTGTTCGGGTATCTACTGAAGAAGTTGCTTCATCTAAAATAAGAATTTCAGGATCAGCTAAAAAGGCACGAGCAATCGTGATTAACTGCTTCTGTCCTTGTGAAATGTTCGTTCCCTCTTCATTTAAAACCGTATTATAGCCATTTGGTAATCTACGGACAAAGTCATCAACATAGGCTGCTTTCGCTACGCGTAAGATCTCCTCATCCGTCGCACCTTCTACACCATAGGCAATGTTATCCCAAATGGTTCCATTAAATAACCACGTATCTTGGAGAACCATTGAAAAGTTCTCTCTTAATTCTCTTCGATTGATATCCCGTACATCTTTTCCTTTGTACCGGATACTTCCGCCACTTACATCGTAAAATCTTTCAAGCAGATTAATTAATGTTGATTTACCAGCACCGGTTGGCCCTACAACAGCAATCATTTCACCCGGGCAAACTTGTAAGTTGAAATCAGTCATTAATAATTCTTCCGCACTACTATACCCAAATTCGACATGCTCAAATTCAATAATATAAGGCGTGTTCTCTTTAACTGCAACATTTGATTCGAGCTCTTGCATTTCCGCCTCATCGAGGGTTTCAAAGACTCGTTCGACCGCTGCAATGGTAATTTGGATGTTATTTGCTAAACTGGCTACTTGGCGAACAGGTTGTGAAAAACGGTTTACATACTGAATAAAGGCTTGGACATTTCCAAGTGGTACTGTTCCGTTGAGGACTCCAAGACCACCGTACAAGATAATTCCAAAAATACCTAAATCACGTGAAAAGTTTACAGAAGGCATCATGATTCCTGAGTAAAACTGTGCTTTCCACGAAGCCTCATATAATTCATCACTATGTGTTTTTAATCGTTCAATTTCTTCATTTTCTCGATTATATGTCCGTACAACCGCATGACCTGAATAAACTTCTTCGACTCGATCATTTAGTTCCCCAACAACTCGTTGTTGATCCGCAAATTTTCTTTGCGATTTCGGTGCAAGAAAAGCAATAAATAATGCACTTAACCCTGCACTGGCAAAGACAATTAAAGACATTTTCACATCTACTAACAACATGGCGATTAACACCGCAATAAATGTAACGAGAGCCATAATAAATTCAGCTAATGACTGTTGCAATGTATTAGCAATTTGCTCCATGTCATTCACCGCACGCGACATTACGTCACCTACTGAGTGCGTATCAAAATATTCGACGGGTAAATTCCCCAGCTTTTCTTTTAAATCTCTTCTTAAATCATAAACCGTACGCTGAGCAACAATTCCGGTAATAAATTCTTGTCCATAACGGAAACCAGCCTGTAGTATCAAAAGAATGGTAAATGTTTTTACAATTTGACCAATTGCTTGAAAATCAATTGGATGGACATCTACTTGTTGGCCCGCTTCTCTCAAGGCCATTCCTTCGCGAAAGCCATCAAAGATAAGTGTTGTTGCTCTTCCCAGTATTCCAGGCTGTAAGGCTGTAACAATTGCTGCGCCAGTTGCAAATATAACAACCGCAAACAAGCCCCAAGAGCGTTTTGACATATAGGCTAATAAGCGTTTGACTGTTCCCCAGAAATCATTCGCTTTTTGCGCACTTAAACGTCCAGATGATTTTTCCTTAGCCATCAAATATCGTCTCCCTTCATCTGTGACTCCATAATTTCTTGATAAACTGTATTTGTTTCTTTTAATTCTTCATGTGTTCCCTGGCCAACAATTCGGCCATTATCCAGCACGATTATCTGGTCTGCATCAATCACTGTATTAATTCTTTGTGCAATAATTAACACGATTTTTTCAGTCGTTACAGGCCCTAAGGCTGCGCGTAACTTGGCATCTGTTTGAAAATCCAATGCTGAAAATGAGTCATCAAACACTAATATATCTGATCCCGTGACTAAAGTACGAGCGATACTTAAACGTTGACGTTGCCCACCAGAAAAATTGTCGCCACCTTGCTCGACTCTTGCCGATAATCGCTTTGGGAGTTGCGAGACAAAGTCGTAACCTTGAGCTACTTTTAATGCTTCCCATAATTCATCATCCGTTGCCTCTCGATTCCCATATTGCAAGTTTTCACGGATAGTTCCTGAAAATAACAAGGCATCTTGCGTTGCATAACCAATCATCTGACGTAAATAACTTTGAGACATCTCAGTGATATCTAAACCATTAATTTTAATCGAGCCCGTTTCAATATCATACAAGCGTAAGACCAGTTGAGCTAAGGTCGATTTCCCAGAACCAGTCCCTCCGATAATCGCTAGTTTATCGCCAGCCTTAACCGAAAAATCAATATTTTCTAATGCTAATTTTTCTGCCCCTGGATATCTAAAGTTCACATCTTCAAATGCCAATGAAAGCTCTGCTGTTTTTTCATCAATTTCTTTTGCATCCACAGGGTCCACAATTTTATCTTCAGCATCCAGTATTTCAAATATTCGTTCTGCTGCAACTTGAGCACGTGGAAGCATCGCGATAATCATCGAAATCATCATAATCCCCATTAAAATATTCATCGAATACGAAGTAAAGGCTATTAAATTCCCCACTTGCATCTGATCTAAACTCACTAACTGCGCACCAAACCAGATAATTAAAATGTTTGTCACACTCGCAAGTAAAATTAACATCGGATTTAAAAAAGCCATATACATTCTTGATTTAATTGATATATCCGCATAATCCTGGTTCACTTCATCAAATCGTTCTTCTTCAAAATCTTCTCGATTAAATGCACGGATTACTCGAATACCTGTTAAACCTTCTCGAAAAACTCGGTTGAGCTGATCTGTTTTTTCTTGCAAGACTCGGAAAAGTGGCGTCACTTTTCTTAAAATCAATGCAATAAAAATAATTAGTAGCGGAATGATTCCAATAAATATAAGTGATAATCTTGGCTCTCTAGTAAAAGCTAGAAATGCGGCTAAAAAGATCCTTAAAGGATTGAGAATCAAGAAACGCAGTGCCGGCATCAACACTCGCTGAATCTGCAAAACATCACTTGTTGTACGTGTCATTAAAGTGGATGTTCCAAACGTATCAACTTCTTCATTTGAAAAAAACATAATTTTATCGAACAATTTTTCACGCAAATTAGTCCCAACAGCTTGGGACTCTGTTGCTGAAAAATAGACATTTAAAATAGCCGCTATAAAGCCAACTAATGCCACAGCCACCATAATAGCACCATAGCGAAGAATATAATCAACATCACCTAATGCGACCCCATTATCGACAATATC
>CAYROB010000075.1:0-2079 GCA_964425775.1 uncultured Carnobacteriaceae bacterium | reverse complement strand
GCTGCAATTGTTGGGATTCCGAGAAGCGCAATTACTTGAATAACTAGGAAGAAAATCATCCAAGCAACACGCTTGGCATCTAACATTTTAGCGATTCTTTTCATACTACCATCTACCTTCTTCATTTTTCATCTTGAATACCATAATACAACCAGTTTACTGCGCGAAAACTTCTTTCTTTAATCTCTTCCGCAGTCAAATCATTTACAAACCCATCAATAATCATATGATGAATTAAGTTAACTGTAAAATAAATAAACTCCAATAAATCTTTTTTTGAATCTGTTCTTAAATCATCCATATTAATAATCATAATAAAGTCTGCTTGATCTTTCCTTCTATTCGTAGATGTACTGAATAAACTAAAGAGTCCCCCTTCACCGATTAAATAGTGATTAACATGTAAAAATGTATTTTTATAAAAAGAAAAGTATTTTGAAGTCATTACTTCATCAATATAATGATTATAAAAATCAATTAAAGAATCATATAAATTACCCGAATTATTCTTTATCGTGTTATAAAGATCTTGACGGTGCTTAACGTACAATTTATTTACCAAGTACTGATACAAGTTTTCTTTATTCCCAAAGTACTGGTAGAAACTGCCCCGTGAAATTTTCGCTTTTTTTACGATACTTGTAATTGATGCATCACTAAAGGAATTTTCTGAAAACTCCTCTAAGGCAGCTTGAATAATTCGATTTTGTTTTTCTTCTTTCAAGTTCAGAAATGTTGTTGAAACCATTTTTTTCCTCCAATCTTTTTTATTTATTCGTTTTCTTTTCGACAGGTATTTCATCATAGTAATCATAATTTTCTCTAATCCATTCAAAGAACAAATCCCAAATTACACGTAAAACTGCGAAGCCAGGTACCCCAAAGAGAAGCCCGATAAAGCCAAATAAACTACCTGATACAAGTAGGATAAATAAAATCAGTAACGGATGAATATCCAATGAGTTCCCCAATATTTGTGGACTGACAAATCGACCTTCTATAAACTGTTCTACCGCCAAAACAACGATCACTTGGAACAATTTAAATGGTGAAACAAAAGCTCCAATAATAACCGCCGGGATCACCGATACGATCGATCCTAAATAAGGAATCATATTTAAAATTCCAGCAAACATCGATAAAATCAGCGCATATTCTAAACCAATAATCAAATAACCAACATAGAAAATTCCCATCACAGCCAACGCCACTAATAGCTGGCCCCGAACATAAGAACCTACTTGCTTACTTGATTCAGCCATAAACTCTTCCATAACCGGTCTCATTCGTGTTGGGGTATACTTGATGACCGTACTTTTAAAGCGATCCCCATCTGTCAACAAATAATATAAAATAAAAGGCATCGTAAAGACTGTAACCCCAATTTTGGTTAGCAAACTAATGGCACTTCCGATGCTTCCTAGTGTAACAGAGAATAGGTTGCTTACTTGCTCTGTAAGTCGCGTGATAATTTGTGTCTCTTGAATTGTCTGGTACACCTCAGTTAACCACTCATCATATAAAAGTTGTTCCACTTGATTAAGGACACTTGTCCAAATTCTTGGAAAATTATTTATTAACTCCATAAATTGATCCCGAATACTTGGGATAACAAACGTTATTGCTAATGCTAAAGCAACAAGCACCGCCATAAAGACAGTTAAAACAGATGCTTGCCGGGTCAATCCTTTTTTTTCAAGATAACTAACAATTGGAACAAATAAGTAGTAAAAAAGAATGGAGATTAATATGGGGGTTCCAATAATTGAAAAAATCTGAGCAACTGGTGCAAATAGATAAGAAATCTTCGTGAAAACAAATAATGTTGAAAACAATAAGAGTGCAATAAAAAGACCCGAAACAAACTTATTATCAACTACTTCTTTCCACAGAATAGTTTCTTCGATTTTATTATTTGTCTTTTTATCTTCACTTTTATGATTCATTTTTTATTCCTCCCTTAACAATTCATCATACTCTCATTTTACCATACAACTTCTCTTCTTTGTTATTATATAACTTCTCTGTATGTGTCAATAGTTTCTCGGAAACTTGTTTTCAAATAAACAAGACCTCATT
>CAYROB010000074.1:0-6319 GCA_964425775.1 uncultured Carnobacteriaceae bacterium | reverse complement strand
AACAGAAGATCCTCAAAAAATTGTTGATCAAATCTAATTAAAAGAGGTTCATGAAAATTTAAAAGCCGTTTGCAGTGTGAGAAACCAAAAGAATCTTTCTAGGTGAGCGGCTTTTTTATGTTCAATTTTAGATGATTAGTTAAAAAAAGAATATAGGTACCAACAAAATAAAAGGAGGAGTTTTAAGATGGTTGTTTATCTCGAGTGGGATATGATTGAGGACTTTGTGAATCAGGTGTTTATGGCAAATGGTGTACCAGAGGAAGATGCAAAAATTTGTACAGATGTTTTGCTAGATGCGGATAAAAGAGGAATGGATACTCACGGATTAAACCGATTGAAGCCAATTTATATTGATCGAATTCAAGCAGGTATTCAGTCGGCAAAAACGGATTGGGAAATTATTAAAGAAACTCCAACAACAGCAGTAATTGATGGTCATGACGGAATGGGTCAGGTAGCTTCCTATCATGCAATGAAACTAGCGATTAAAAAAGCAAAGGAATATGGAATGGGTATGGTCGCTGTAAGAAATTCAACACATTATGGAACGGCAGGTTATTATACAGAAATGGCGGCAGCAGAAGGATGTATTGGCATGTCAGGAACCAATGCTCGTCCATCGATTGCACCGACTTTTAGTGTGCAAAATAAATTAGGAACAAACCCATTAGCTTTTGCATTCCCAACAGATGAAGAGTTTCCTTTTTCATTAGACTGTGCAACTTCAATTATTCAAAGGGGAGAAGTTGAATTACGTGATCGTAAAGGCGAAGACACACCAGCTGGAACAGTAATTGGTCATGATGGTTCAGCAATGACAAATTCACCCGAGATTTTAAAAGCACTAGTTGATGGAACAGCAGCACTTGCTCCATTGGGGGGTATTGGTGAAGAGTTAGGTGGTCACAAAGGTTATGGTTATGCAACAGTTGTAGAAGTTTTATCTGCAGCTTTACAGCAAGGGAATTATTTAAGTATGCTGACAGGAATTAGTGAAGATGGTGGGAAGGCCAAATTCCACTTAGGTCACTTCTTTATGGCAGTTGATACAGAAGCATTTATGGGCTTAGAAAGCTTTAAGAAAATTGCTGGCGAAATCATGCGCGAGTTACGAGCTGCAACTGTGGCACCAGGTGAAGAACGCGTTTATACAGCCGGAGAAAAAGAATACTTAACATGGATGGAACGTAAAGAGACTGGTTTAGGAGTAAATGAATCCGTTCAAAAAGAACTACTTGAACTAAGAGATAAAGCTGGTTTAGATGACTTCGTATTCCCATTTGAAAGTGAGGCATAAACATTGGTTGAGCAGAGTGAAGCACTAAAGAAGCACTATGAATGGCAAGGTAAGATTGAAGTAATTAGTCGTGCAACCGTGAACAATCGAGAAGATTTAGCTTTAGCATATACACCGGGAGTTGCTGATGCTTGTCTGAAGATAGCGGACGATCCAGAAGAAGCTTATGCTTTGACACGTAAAAATAATTTGGTGGCTGTGATTACAAATGGTACAGCAGTATTAGGTTTAGGAGATATTGGCCCTGAAGCGTCCATGCCAGTTATGGAAGGAAAGTGTGTGCTCTTTAAAGAATTTGCTGGAGTAGATGCGTTTCCAATTAACATACAGGCAAAAGATGTAGATACAGTAGTAGAAACGATTAAACAAATCGCTTCTAGCTTTGGAGCAATCAACTTAGAAGATATTGCAGCACCGGAATGCTTTGAAATCGAACGTCGCCTGATTGATGAATTAGACATCCCAGTTTTTCACGATGATCAACATGGAACAGCGATTGTTGTTGGAGCAGCATTAATTAATGCATTTAAATTATTTGACAATCGAACGATTGAAGATGTGAAAATTGTCGTTAATGGTGCTGGAGCAGCTGGCATTGCCATAGCAAAACATTTATCGGTTATGGGCGCCAAAAATATTATTTTAGTTGACCGAGAAGGAATCATTCATTCGGACTATCCAGAAATAGGTAGTGAACAAGAAAGAATGCTAGAAATTACCAATCTCGAAAATGAAAAAGGTTCTTTACAAGATGCATTAACTGATGCAGATGTTTTTGTGGGCGTTTCTGCGCCAAATATTTTAACGGCAGAAGATATCAAGTTAATGAAAAAGGACCCAATTGTTTTTGCAATGGCCAACCCAATTCCTGAGATTATGCCTGATGTAGCTATGGAAGCAGGAGTTGCAGTTATGGGAACAGGACGAAGCGATTTTCCAAACCAAATTAATAATGTTTCTGCTTTCCCAGGGATTTTTAAAGGTGCCCTTGAGGCAAAAGCAACTGAAATAAATGAAGAGATGCGTCTTGCTGCATCATATGGAATTGCTAGCTTAGTAAAAGATGATGAGTTAAATGCAGAGTACCTTATACCTGATCCTTTTGATGAGCGGATTGTTCCGGCAGTAGCTGAAGCAGTAAAGAAAGAAGCAATTAAATCCAACTTGATTCGAGAGGCAGCCAGGAGTTAAATAAGTATGTATAGAAGCTTACGGCTCAGAATGTAAGCTTCTATTTACTTGTTTTTTTTAGTACTGATTAAGTAGAGACTGAAATTAGTACTGGTAAAATATGATTTGGAGTCATAAAGATTGAGAAAAAATATGTGTTTGTTAACATAGGAAGTAATGAAAAGGCTTACAAAAATGTTTTAAAATATAAAAGGAGGAAAACAGCAATGGCAGATTATATTATGTCGATTGACCAAGGAACAACAAGTACACGCGCAATTATTTTTGATAGTGAGGGGAACTTAAGATGGTCTTCCCAAAAGGATATAGAACAGATATATCCACAACCTGGCTGGGTAGAGCACAATGCCAATGAAATTTGGATTAAGACTTTACAGGTAATTGCAGGAGCTTTAATTGAATCAGGCTTAAATCCGAAAGAGATAGATAGTATCGGAATTACAAATCAACGTGAGACTACAGTTATATGGGATAAAGAAACTGGCCTGCCAATTCATAATGCGATTGTCTGGCAGTCAAGACAAACTTCTGAAATCGCCGATCAACTGATTGAAGATGGCTACAAAGATTTCTTCCAGAATAAAACAGGATTAATTGTTGACTCATATTTTTCAGCAACAAAAGTCAGATGGATTTTAGATAAAGTTGAAGGCGCACAGGAGCGTGCTGAAAAAGGAGAATTGCTTTTTGGAACAATTGATACATGGCTACTTTGGAAATTGACAGGTGGAGCAGTTCACGCAACAGACTATACCAACGCAAGTCGAACCATGATGTACAATATTTTTGATTTAGAATGGGATGATGAGATATTAGAGCTATTGAATATCCCTCATGCAATGTTACCTGAAGTCCGTTCATCTTCAGAAGTATATGGTGAAACAATTCCAGCCCACTTCTATGGTGAAAGTGTTCCTGTAGCCGGTATAGCCGGAGACCAGCAGGCAGCATTAGTTGGACAAGCAGCATTTGAAGATGGAATGGTCAAGAACACGTATGGTACAGGTGCTTTTATCATTATGAATACCGGAAAAAAACCAATTAAATCAGAAAATGGATTAATAACTACGATTGCTTACGGTTTAGATGGAGAGGTAGTCTACGCACTAGAGGGAAGTATTTTTGTTGCTGGTTCTGCAATCCAATGGTTACGCGATGAGATGAGAATGGTTAGAACATCACCAGAATCTGAAGAATATGCTACTCGCGTTGATACAACAGATAATGTGTATGTAGTACCGGCCTTTACGGGACTTGGAGCACCACATTGGGATCAAGATGCACGTGGAGCAGTTTTTGGAATGACAAGAGGAACTAATAAAGAGCAATTTATTCGTGCAACAGTTGAATCAATGGCTTACCAGACACGTGATGTTTTAAGCACAATGGTATTAGACTCTGGCATTGAAATTCCAACAATGCGTGTAGATGGCGGGGCAGCAAACAATAACTTCTTAATGCAATTCCAATCAGATATTCTTGGAAAAACAGTTGAGCGTTCGAAGATTAATGAGACAACTGCCTTAGGTGCAGCCTATCTTGCAGGTTTAGCAACAGGTTTCTGGAAAGATATCGAAGATGTTAAGAAACACTGGGAAAAAGATGCAACGTTTGAGCCGGAGATGTCTGAGGAAAAAAGAGAAGACCTCTATGCTGGATGGCAAGAAGCTGTAAAAGCAACTCAAGCATTTAAACATAAATCAAAAAGAATCGAGAAATAAGGATAGAGGCTAAGTAGTTTAACTCCTATCTTAATCGAGAAAAATAAGTTAGGGGTTAAATTTTCTCTTTAGCATTCTAAAGTAAAGAACAGAATATGTTTAGTTTAAGTGGTTGAAGGAGGAAAAGTTGCAGTGGCAGATTATATTATGGCGATTGATCAAGGAACAATGAGTACACAAGCAATTATTTTTGATAAAGAAGGACATCTGCGATGGTCGGCAGAGAAAGAAATTGAGCAATATCATCCCGAACCAGGTTGGGTAGAGCATAATGCCAATGATATTTGGATAAAAACACTACAAGTTGTAGCAGAGGTGTTAATTGAATCTGGTTTAAATCCACGAGAAATTGATAGTGTTGGAATTACCAACCAGCGTGAAACAGCAGTTGTTTGGGATAAAGAAACGGGACTACCTATATATAATGCAATTGTTTGGCAATCGGAACAGACGACTGAAATAGCCGATCAATTAGTTGCAGATGGACATCAAGATTTCTTTCGAGATAAGACCGGGTTAGTTGTTAGTTCTTATTTTTCAGCAACAAAAGTTCGATGGATTCTAGATGAAGTTGAGGGAGCACAAGAACGTGCTGAAAAAGGTGAATTGCTCTTTGGAACAATTGACACTTGGTTACTTTGGAAGTTTACGGATGGAGCAGTTCATGCAACGGACTATTCAAACGCGAGTCGAACCATGCTGTATAACATTTATGATTTAGAGTGGGATGAAGAGATCTTAGAGTTGTTGAATATTCCTCAGGTAATGTTACCGGAAGTGCGACCGTCTTCGGAAGTCTATGGTGAGGCTATTCCGGAGCATTTTTATGGAGCCCCTGTTCGAATAGCCGGTATGGCCGGAGATAGGCAAGCAGCCTTAATTGGACAAGCTGCTTTCAAAGATGGCATGGTTAAAAATACTTATGGAGCTGGCGCGTTTATCATTATGAATACAGGCACAACACCCATTAAATCAGATAATGGACTGTTAACAACAATCGCTTATGGCTTAAATGGTAAGGTAACCTATGCTTTAGAAGGAAGTATTTTTGTAGCTGGTTCTGCTGTAGAGTGGCTAAGAGATGATATGCGGATGATTGAAAGCTCATCTGAGTCAGAGGAATATGCTGAAAGAGTTGATACGACAGATAATGTGTATGTAGTACCCGCCTTTACCGGACTTGGTGCACCACACTGGGATCGAGAGGCTCGCGGAGCAGTTTTTGGTTTAACTAGAGGAACAACAAAAGAACAATTTATTCGGGCAACAGTTGAATCGATGGCTTACCAAACACGTGATGTCTTGAGTACAATGGTCCAAGACTCAGGGATTGATATTCCAACAATTCGAGTAGATGGTAGTGGCGCAAGTAATAACTTTTTAATGCAGTTCCAAGCGGATATTCTCGGTAAAAAAATTGAACGTTCGAAAATTGACCAAACAACGGCTTTAGGAGCAGTTTATTTGGCAGGCTTAGCTACTGGATTTTGGAAAGATGTCGAAGAAGTCAATAAATATTGGGAGAAAGATGCAACTTTTGAACCAGAGATGTCTGTAGAAAAAAGTGATGATCTCTATGCCGGTTGGGAAGAAGCAGTAAGAGCAACACAAGTATTTAAACACCAACCAAAATAAAAAAGTGGATTCGTATATTCATTAAAATGATAAAAACTCTATGTGGAAAGGACAGATTAAATGAAATTTTCCGCACAAACAAGAACAGAAGCGATTAAAAAATTAACTTCCAAAAAGTTGGATCTATTAATTATTGGTGGGGGAATTACTGGTGCTGGCTTGGCATTACAGGCGGCAGCTAAAGGTATGAGTGCTGGCTTGATTGAAATGCAAGATTTTGCAGCAGGAACATCTAGCCGATCAACAAAACTAGTTCATGGAGGATTAAGGTATTTAAAGCAATTCGAAGTGGAGTTAGTAGCTGCAATTGCGAAAGAGCGTTTTAAAATTCATGGTAATGCACCACATATCGTCCGGCCAGACAAGATGTTATTACCAATTTATGAAGAAGAGGGTGCTTCGTTTACAGAATTCTCAGCAGAAGTCGCATTGGATTTATATGATCGTTTAGCGAATGTTGAAGGAGATTGGG
>CAYROB010000073.1:0-6483 GCA_964425775.1 uncultured Carnobacteriaceae bacterium | reverse complement strand
TCGATGTAGGAATTTCACGAGTAAAAGGAAAGATTAAGGGAGACGTTGAATATGCCCCCGTTGCTGAAATTGCCGGAAAGATTACACCTGTACCTGGTGGAGTCGGTGCAGTAACAACAACAATGCTTGCCAGTAACGTAGTAAAAGCAACAAAACTTCTAACAAACAAGTAATTCTTAATATATTTCGTTGATGCGTAGGATTATTACATATAAGGAGGGGAGATAAGCGCTAAATTAATAAGTGTGAAAGCAAATTATTGAGGCGTTAGTCAAACTCTATAAATCCTGAGGAGGAATATTAATGGCGAATGAAGAATTAAGAAGAAAAGAGCATAATGCATTTAGAGAAAAAGTGGTCTATCACGATTTTACACACCAGATGTTAAAAGCAGAAGGACCTGATGCAGGTGCATTTATGGACAAAATGTTTGTAAATGATATTTCAGGAAAAGCAATTGGGCAAGGTGTTTATACTTCAGAATTAAATGAAGATGGAGAAATGATTGATGACTTAATCGTATTCCGCATGGAAGAGGACATGTATTGGTTATCCACCTTGTATATCGATCAGATGCAAGAAGAATTTGCCAAGTACTCAGATGGCTATGATGTCGAATTTACAGATATCAAAGACATCACAACCATGTATGCTGTTCAGGGACCAGACTCAACGAAAACAGTTAATAAGATTATGGATAAACCAGTTGATGACTTGAAGTTCTTCCATATTCGTCCAGGAAAAATTGGTGATGTTGATGTTTACGTAGCAAATGCCGGATTTACAGGTGAAAAAGGCTATGAACTATACTTCCACCCAGATCACATTGATTATATTGAGAAGAAATTGGAAGAAGCGGGCGAAGAGTTTGGAATTGTCCATATTGAAACAGATGTCTTCTTATCAAGTATTCCAACAGAATATGGTTTGAAGATTATGAGAGACTTTGAAGGTCTTGACCCATTTGAGGCAAACTTAGGTTGGACAGTAGATTGGGATAGCGACTTTATTGGAAAAGAAGCGATTCGTGATTCAAAAGAAAATGGTCCAAAGAGAAGTCTAGTTGGCTTTATAGTCGAAGATGATGATGCCGAAGTCGCAGAAAAAGCAGATATTCTAAAAGATGGCGAAAAAGTTGGACACGTCACCAACTATACGTACGGCTACACAGTTGGCAAGAATATTGGCTTTGCTTTAATTGATAATGAAAAAGCACGTAAAGGTGACAATGTAACAATTGATGGAGTAGAGGCACTTCTAACAAGCGATGTCTTCCTGTAAATCATGAATGATTAGAAGCATACGTAAGATTAATGAATAACTAATAAAATCGCTCATAACATCCTGCTTGGAAAACAAATGGAATATTATGGGCGGTTTATATTATAATAGAAAATAGAAATAGGGGGAAGGGATTTAATGAAGTCAGATATTGAAATTGCGCAAAGTGTAGAGTTAGAAGAAATTGATGCAATTGCTCGGAAAATAGATATTCCATTAGATCAATTAGAGCATTATGGGAAATATAAGGCAAAAGTAAATGTAGATCCAGTAGAATTGGATCAAAACCCAGGAAAATTAATTTTAGTTACATCGATTAATCCAACACCAGCTGGAGAAGGAAAAACAACGATTTCTGTAGGTTTAGCGGATGCCATGTCACGCTTAGGTGAAAAAACAGCCGTTGCAATCCGTGAACCATCTCTTGGCCCCGTATTTGGGATTAAGGGTGGAGCAGCAGGTGGTGGAAGAGCGCAAGTTGTTCCAATGGAAGATATCAACTTACACTTTACAGGAGACATTCATGCGATTGGATCAGCTAACAACTTAGTTGCTGCATTGTTAGATAATCATATGCATCAAGGGAATGAGCTCAACGTTGATCCTCGTCGAATATCATGGAAACGTGCTGTGGACATGAATGATCGACAGTTACGAAATATTGTTAGCGGCTTAGGTGGACGAGTTAACGGTGTACCGCGTGAAGATGGCTTTGAAATTACGGTTGCTTCTGAAATTATGGCTATTTTAGCCTTAGCTGATTCAATTGATGATTTGAAAAAACGCCTGAAGCGAGCTATTGTAGGGTATACTTATGCGAATGAACCAGTGACAATCGGTGACTTGAAAGCCGAAGGAGCCGTTGCTGCATTACTTAAAGATGCAATGAAGCCAAACCTTGTTCAAACTTTAGAAGGAACCCCAGCCTTTATTCATGCAGGTCCCTTTGCAAATATTGCACATGGTGCGAACAGTGTGTTGGCAACGAAATCAGCCCTTCATTATGCTGACTACGCGATCACCGAAGCCGGTTTTGGTGCCGATTTAGGAGGAGAGAAATTCATGGATATCAAGGCTCGAACAGCTGGTTTGAAACCAGATGCTGTTATTGTTGTTGCAACAATTCGAGCATTGAAGATGCATGGCGGGCTTGCACTAGATGAATTAAAAGAAGAAAATCTAGAAGCATTAGAAGCAGGCTTTGCTAACTTGAAAAAGCACATGGATAATATGCAAGAAGTATTCGGAATGAATGCTTTAATTGCAATAAACTCATTTGTTGCGGATACAGAAGCAGAAAAAGAGCTACTTACAAAGCTTGCTGAAGCTGAAGGATATGATATCGTATCTGCAGATATTTGGACTAAAGGTGGCGCTGGTGGGGAAGAGATGGCAAAAGCCATTATCGAAAAAACAAAGGTTGATTCAACGATGACGCATCCATACGAACTAACTGATTCAATTGAAACAAAAATAGAAAAAGTAGTACAAAAAGTCTACGGGGGTTCAGGAGTAGAGTGGTCTCGAAGAGCAAAACGAATCATCCGAAAGTTTGAACGTTTAGGATTCAATGAGTTGCCAATTTGTATGGCTAAAACACAATATTCCTTGTCAGATGATCCAAACCTGAAAGGACGTCCAGAAGATTTTACAATCTCTGTCACAGATTTGACTGTTTCAGCGGGAGCGGGCTTTATCGTAGCATTGACAGGTGATGTTATGAAGATGCCAGGGTTAGGTAAAAAGCCATCCGCTGAAGAAATTGATGTTGAGCCAGATGGACGAATCACTGGTTTATTCTAAAAGAAAAGAGTCGATAAAAATGGAAAACAAAACAGTATCTTCTTGGTTGCAAGAACTGGCATCTAAGGACGGAAGATATACTGGTGGGAGTGCCGCAAGTGGTGTTGCGGCCATTTCTGCTAGCCTGGCACAGTTTATATTTGAGTTGCAAGCAGGGAAAAAGCGTTATGCGGATAAAGAAGAACTTATTCAGTCCGGGATAGAACGTGCAGCGCGCTTGCAAAAAGAATTTATTAAGCTAGTTGAGGTTGATTCCAAGGCTTTTGAACCAGTTTTACCTTTATACCGTTTACCTCAAAATACAGAGGAAGAAAAAGCTTATCGACGACAGGAGTTGAATGAAGGATTGGCAGCGGCTTCCAATCCACCTTATGAAATGATGGTCCGATTAACAGAAGTAATTGAGCTTTATGAAGAGTTAAGCAAATTAAATTTAACTGGATCATTAGTGGTGGATATTGTTATAGGGTTAGATATTGCGATTGCTGCTTTAAAAAGCAGTAAAAATAGCTCAATGATTAATATTGTCGGTATTACTGATCAAGCTATGAAAGCTGAATTAACTGAGAAAGTCACCAAGCAATATCAAGATACCTTAGAAAAAGCACAAAGCATAAAAAGAAGCGTCGAAAAAGAAATGGAATAAGGAGGTTGTCATGGTCACTGAAAAAACAACAATGCGGAAAGAAATGTTAGATAAACTTGCTAATATCGATTCTGAAGAAAGAAAAAATATTGAGCAGCAATTAATGGAAAATTTATTGACTACAGAACTTTGGCAAAACGCTCAAATCATCGGTATTTATCTTTCATTTGGGAATGAGTGGGAGACCAGAGAAATTATAAAAGAAGCCTGGAAACAAGGAAAGCAAGTCGCAATTCCTAAAACTATCCCTAAAACAAAAGAAATGAAGTTTTATCAAATCGATAACTATTCTCAAGTCAGAAAAGGACATTTTGATATTGAAGAACCGATTGTTGATGAAGCCACATTCATTGAAAAAAATAAAGTTGATTTGTTGATCGTCCCTGGGTTGGTTTTTTCAAAAGACGGCTACCGGATTGGCTTTGGTGGGGGCTATTATGATCGGTTTTTAGTCGACTTTATTCATCCAACAGCGTCCTTAGTTTCTCAGAAACAGTTACGAGATAGACTTCCGATTAGTAATTATGACATTCCAGTGAGCTATTTAATAACAGAAGCTGGAATTATTGGTTAAGACTTGTTTTAAATAGAATAATTTGTCATACTAACAATGCTAAAGAGTAAAGGTGAAGCGTAAAGTGCTAATAGATGGGATGTTGCTATTAGACGAAAAATGTTTTTGCGACGACACCTTGCATCCGCTTAAGCTTTATTTAGGTTAAGCTTTATTTAAGTGGACTCTTAATATAAAAATAGGAGAGTTCAAAATGGAGAATACAACGAAAAAAAGATTTACATTTACAACCGAACAAATTGCAGTATTAGGGGTATTGATGGGCTTACGGATAGCCTTATCACGCGTATCAGTAATGATTGGTCCAAATAATCGTTTGTCCTTTGGTTTTATAATCGCAGCGATTATTGGCTTGTTATTTGGGCCGTGGGTAGCTGGCTTTTCAGCAATAGGAACGGATTTACTCACGTCATTTCTATTCGGACAGCCAGGTGGTATTTTTATCGGTTTTACCTTTAGTGCATTTGTAGGAAGTTTTATTTACGGTTTGTTCCTACATCGTAAGAAAATTGAATGGTATCATGTTTTAGGAGCGGTCCTTCTTAATGCTTTACTAACGAATTTGATACTGAATACACTTTGGGTAAACATGATGTTTAAAACCCCCATTTTGGCATTATTACCTGGGCGAATTCTGAACAACGTAATTATGGGGCCAGTTCGATTTATCTTGATTTATCTAACGCTAAACAATAAACAATTACAAACAATTTTTGACCGTTTTTCAATCGCAAATAAATAACTACACAAAAACTGCTGGATCCTAAAAAGGAACCCAGCAGTTATTTTAAAAAAATTAAATTGTCTTTACTCTTACATAAAGAAGATTCGACCTAAGAATAGGACAGAAATAACAAACATTGTCCATGAAACATCTTTGAATTTACCAGTAATTACTTTTAATAGTACGTAAGTAATCATTCCAAATACGATTCCTTCAGCAATACTGTTTGAGAAAGGCATCATAATAATGGTTAAGAAAGCAGGGATTGCTTCTGTATAATCATCAAAATCAATTTCTTTAATAGGACTCATCATGAATAGTCCAACAACGACAAGTGCAGAAGCAGTAGCTGCTGCAGGGATCATGATAAAGATTGGTGCAAAAAACAAGGACAAGGCGAACATTGCAGCAGTTGATAAAGCAGTTAGTCCTGTACGTCCACCTTCAGCAACTCCTGAAGCTGATTCAACAAAAGTTGTTACGGTCGAAGTTCCTAGACACGCACCAGAAATTGTACCTACTGCATCGGCGAGCAATGCTTTACGTACTCTAGGTAGTTTCCCATTTTCATCTAACATGTCTGCTTTTGATGCAACTCCGGCTAAAGTTCCGACTGTATCAAAAATATCAACAAATAAGAAAGTAAAGACAACAATCAACATATCCCAAGATAATATTTCATCAAAACCAACAAATTGGAAGGCTACGTCTTTCACACTTGGTGGTAAGCTCATGAGTGAACGAATGCTTTCTGGTGTTTGAGTAACACCCATTGGGATCCCAATCAGTGTTGAAACTAAGATACCAATTAATAGAGCACCTTTGACATTTTTAGCAAATAAAAATCCTGTTAAAATGATCCCAAAGATGGCGATTAGTGGTGCACCAGCTGTCAGATCACCAAGACCGAGTAAGGTTCCATCACCAGTTTGGATAACACCAGCACTGTCTAGACCAAGAAAAGCAATAAATAAACCAATACCTACAGATACGGCATTTTTTAAATTGGTGGGAATAGAGTCGAAAATTGCTTCACGCACATTAAACAATGATAATATAACAAAAATAATTCCTTCAATTAAAATAGCAGTTAATGCGAATTGCCAAGACTTTCCCATATCCCCTAATACAACGGTGTAAGCAAAGAAGGCATTTAAACCCATTCCTGGAGCTAGACCAAAAGGGTACTTAGCATATAAAGCCATAACAGTTGTTGCGATGACGGCTGATAGAGCTGTTGCAGTGAAGACTCCACCCATATCCATTCCTGCATCCCCTAAGATAATCGGGTTAACCGCTAAAATGTACGACATTGTCATAAAAGTTGTGATCCCCGCAATAATTTCTGTACGTACATCCGTATTGTTTTCTTTCAATTTGAAAAACTTATCCATTATTCATCCTCCTCGTATAATAAGATTAGTCTTAATGAGCTAATCTTTTATTGTATCTAAT
>CAYROB010000072.1:0-6515 GCA_964425775.1 uncultured Carnobacteriaceae bacterium | reverse complement strand
ATACATATTTGGGATTATTATTGCTGATGTTATTAGGATGTAGTACGAGTCAACAAGAAGATGTATCTCTTGAAATTTGGCATTACTACAATGGAGCTCAGCAGATCGTTTTTGACGACTTTGTGGATGAATTTAATGAGACAATTGGCTTAGAAAAAGGAATTATTGTTGAAGCCTATAGTCAAGGAAGTATCGATCAGCTAGAAGATAAAATGATTAATTCAGTTGAAGAAAAAGTGGGTGCTAGTGAGTTGCCAGACATGGTGACAGCCTACTCAGAAACAGCTTATAATCTCGATCAACAGGGGATTGTCACGAATCTAGATGAATATTTAACCGCCGCCGAGCTTGATGAGTATCTGGATTCTTATATTGAAGAGGGGCGCTTGGGAGAGAACGCTGAATTTAAAATATTCCCAACAGCGAAAGCAACAGAAGTACTTATGTTAAATAAAACCGATTGGGACGAGTTTGCGAAAGCGACCGGTGCGAAAACGGAAGACTTAGCAACCTGGGAAGGCGTCCGCGCGACAGCGGAATCCTACTATCATTGGACAGACAGTTTAACTGAAGAGGAAAATGATGGGCAAGCATTCTTTGGTAGAGATGCCTTGGCAAATTATATTTTAGTTGGTTCCCAACAATTAGGAACAGAGATATTTCAAGTAGAGGGCGACCAAGTTAATGTGCACCTTGAACCTGAGCATATCAGAAGGATTTGGGATAATTACTATCTCCCGTATATTAGTGGGTATTACACTTCTTATGGGAAGTTTAGTAGTGATGATGCGAAGATTGGAAAAATTATCGCCCTAGTTGGTTCAACAACGGGCGCAGCTTATTTTCCAGAAGATGTAACGATTGATGATGATGACCGTTATCCGATTGAATTGGAAGTTCTTCCTTTGCCCAACTTCAAGAATACAAGCTTAAACGCTGTACAACAGGGAGCAGGTATTGTCGTTCTGGAGTCAGATGAAGCGCATGAAAGAGCCTCAGTGGAATTTTTAAAATGGTTTACTGACGCAAGTCGAAACGCAAAGTTTTCGGTACAAACTGGTTACCTCCCAGTAAAAAAAGAAGCCTATACTACTGAAAAATTACAAGTTGAAAAAGGGACAGAATTACCCACACAATTACAAGCAACGATTCCATTGGCGATGAAGCAGATGAAAGACTATGATTTATATTTTAGCCAAGCTTTCACCGAAGGGTTTCAAGCACGCCAACTTTTAGAAGCTGAATTAAAAGATAAATCAGCAAGGGACCGGGAAAAAGTAGTCGAGCGGATGGAACAGGGACAAACGCTTGAAGAGGCTGTCGCCGAATTTGCTTCAGATGAAAAATTTGACGAATGGTTTGCGCAGTTTGAAACCAATTTATTGCAGGTTATTAGCGATGAAAAATAAACTTAGAAGAGCAATGCTTGCGGTCTTATTGGTTCAAGTTATTTTATTTGGACTCTCAATTTTTGGAAAAGATACGATTGCTTCAGTGACGGGCGAGTACTTGCAGGCGCTTGATAATCGGGTGCTTGTCAGAAAAAACGACTTACAAGAAGAAATGATCAATCGCTGGACGAATATTACGGATTTTCAAGAATACATTCAAGATGAGTATCAAAAATCAGGAGCGGCAGAAGATTTATCTGTACTGCCTGAATTATTAGAGGATATGGCTGAACAGACAGTATTTCACCTAAGACAGACAGGGGCGACCGAGATATTTGTTGTCTTAGAAGGGGGAAATGGGCTGGAAGGGATGCATCTAAGAGACTTAGACCCATCATTTAACAGCAGTGACAACTCGGATGTGTTGATGGAACGCGGATCAATGGATATTGCTCAAATAATTGGAATTTCATTGGACAGTAAATGGTCCTATAAGTTTGACTTGGTGGTGGATGAGGAAAGTTCAAACTTTTACTATCAGCCGTTTGAGGCAGCCAAAGCCTATCCAGAAAAGGAAGTAGAAGACTTAGGTTATTGGAGCAAACCATTTAGATTAAGTCCAGATGATATAGAAATTATTACGTATTCCTTGCCTTTATTAGATGAGGCAGGCAAACCTTATGGTGTTATGGGAATTGGCCTAACTACAGATTACCTAGCTAAAAAACTAAAGTATGATGAACTGGCAGAGAATAAACGAGGATTTTACATTTTAAATACATGCGATAAAGTGGCGGGAACGAATGAGCTCGTTGTGACAAGTGGACCGTTGGCAAATATTTTTGTGGAATCAGAGACAGCCACCTATGAACAATTAGAAAATAAGCAGATGTATCAAATAATAGATCACGAAAAAATAGAAGATACGATTTATGCAAGTAGCCATGAGCTGGATTTGTATAATGAAAACACGCCATTTGAACAAGAAAAATGGAATCTTACAGGCTTTGTTGAAAAGAACTATTTGTTTAGTCCCATTAGAGAGATCTTTCTCTCGCTTGTCGGTTCGTTAGTCCTCTCTCTAGTAGTCGGGGTAGTGGCAGTTTATATTGCGGGTATTTTATTTATGAGGCCAATCAACAAATTAATGTACAGTGTCCAGGAGAGTAATCCAAAAAATCCATTTAAATTAAATAGGACAAATATCGCAGAAATTGATGAGCTTGGATTAGCCATTGAAAATCTGAATACAGAAGTATTGGACTCGGCCTCAAAGTTATCGCAGATTCTGAGTATGGTGAATATACCGATTGGAGCCTTTGAGTACACAAAAGAAGATGACCAAGCCTTTTGTACTGATACATTTTTTGATCTTTTAGGCATTGCGGATGACCAAGTCGTAAACTATATGAATAAAAAGGACTTAATTGACTTGCTAGAAGCGCTCAAGAAAAATCCCGCGAGTGACTATGAGCATGTGTATCAGTATCAAAAGCCGAATGGGAAAAATAGTTGGATTGAATTAACTGTTGAGAAACAAGAAGGAAAAGTATTAGGAGTAATCGAAGATGTAACTGAAGAAATAATCTATAAGCGAAAAATAGAATATGAGCGTGACCATGATATCTTAACCCATCTTTTAAATCGTCGAGCTTTTGCATCAATTGTGAAAAAGAAAATGAACGCGGGAATCACCGGGCATTCTGCTTTTGTGATGTGGGACTTGGATAATTTGAAGTATGTGAATGATACGTACGGGCATGAATATGGTGATCAGTATATTCGAAAAACAGCGGATGTTTTAAAAACATTTTCGGTTTACCCAACCGTTATTTCGCGGATGTCGGGTGACGAATTTTACATCTTTATCTATGGTTATGAGGAAAAAGCAGAAATTAGAGAGATTATCCAAGAGATGAAAGAAAGTCTGTACAATGCTTTCTTAGATTTGCCGGATGGTGAACGGCTTCGGATTCGAGCTTCAGGTGGCGTTTCTTGGTATCCGGATGATTCGTCAGTTTATGAAGAGCTGATAAAATATACGGATTTTGCAATGTATGAAATTAAAAACACAGAAAAAGGAAATATTGGTGAATTTGATTATGAGTCTTATGAAAAAGACTCAATTCTATTGGA
Source organism: uncultured Carnobacteriaceae bacterium (assembly GCA_964425775.1). Taxonomy (GTDB): domain Bacteria; phylum Bacillota; class Bacilli; order Lactobacillales; family Carnobacteriaceae_A; genus Atopostipes. Next base: position 2,988 of record CAYROB010000072.1, on the reverse strand, counting down.
TGGAAAAGAAGAGTTGAATTTCTTGATTGATCGGGCAATGGTAAAGTATGCCTTCCAACCAATCGTTGATGTGAAAAATGCGGAAATCTTTGCTTATGAAGCCTTGATGCGCCCACAAACGAAAAAAATGCAATCACCATATGATGTCATCCGATTGGCTCAATCGCAGTCAAAACTTTACGAAATTGAAAAGTTAACCTTTTTTGAATCAATGAAAAGTTATGAAAAGTTTATCGATGATTTTAAAGATGCGAAGATATTTATTAATTCGCTTGCAAATACGGTACTCACCGAGGACGACTTAAGGAATTTTGAAATCCAGTTTGCGGATTATTTAGACCGAGTGGTAATTGAAATTACCGAGAACGAACAAGCAATTGAAGATTGTACGGAATTGAAACAACGTAAAGTATCGGAATGGGGGACACACATAGCACTGGATGATTTTGGTTCGGGCTATAATAGTGACTTATCCTTGCTAGTTCTCTCACCTAAATATGTAAAAATTGATATGAACATTGTTCGAGATATTGACAAGGATACGAATCGGCAAAAACTCTTACAGAACATCTTGTCTTACTGTAAAAACCGTGATATTAAAACAATTGCTGAAGGAGTAGAGACCACAGGTGAAATGGATACATTATTAACTATGGGAATCGACTATGTACAAGGATATTATCTAGGTAAACCGAACTTTGTTCCACAAGCAATTAATAGGGAAGCAAAATTAGCGATTCAAGCATTTCATGCCGAAATCTAGGGGGTTAAGTGGAAATACTTAAGAATACCATAAGAAAGTGTAGAATCTTGTGCAATCCCCTTTAAATATTTTCTGAGTTCTGTATAATGAGCAATTGTAAGCTAAAATATTAAAGGAATACAAAAACAGGAAGGATTTGTATACAAAAAGTCATGTTCACACAGACAAAAGTAAAGAAAAATAGATTGGTTGATTTAGACGGTACATTTAATATGCGAGACATGGGTGGTTACCACACAAATGATGGCCGCTCAGTTAAATGGGGGAAGCTGTTTCGTTCAGATGATTTACATTCGTTAACACAAGCAGATCAGTATAAGTTAGAAGAATTGGATATCAGTTTAATTATTGATTACCGAAATTATGATGAGCGAACAGAAAGACCAAGTAAACCAATTGGCAACGCAACAACGTATGTTCTTGAGCCGAATGATCCAGTCGCGGCAATTGCGAGTGAGGAAATTAACTCAAGCGAGAACACAGTGAAAAAAACTGGTGTTAGAAGAAGCGAAGGGTCGCTTAAATACAAGTGACGATTTACTCGTTGAAAGTATGGTCCGTTATATTCATGATGAGCATACTCAAAAGATTTATTCGCGCATGTTACGTCTGACCGGAAGAAATTCCGCCAATGGTACGTTACAACATTGTCACGGTGGAAAAGATCGAACCGGTTATGGATCAGCTTTGCTATTACTTTTACTTTTACTAGGTGTTGATAAAGAAGAAGTTGTCACAGACTATCTGCGTACAGCAGACTTTAACAAGGAAAGAAATGCCGCAAGAATTGCGGAGTATGAATCCTTTACGTCAAATCAAAATGTATTGAACTACTTAAAGAATGTCATTGGCATTAAAGAAAAAACAATGCGCACAGCTATGGCGGAAATGACCAAGAAATCAGGTAGCCCAATCAACTATATCCAAGAATATCTAAAGATATCGGATGATTTAATTTTAGATATGCGCGAAGATTTTTTAGTCAACTAATTAAATAGAATTATCACCTTGTGGGTATCCTTTGATATTCACAAGGTTTTTTTAAAATGTGAGGGAGCGGATGAGATGAAAAGTATGAGAGTAATCATGACACGCGCAGATCTAAATAATATTCCAGCGTATTCGTTACCGGAAGGCTTTAAGTTGCGCTTATTTAAAAAGGGTGAACAAACAGACTGGGCCAGGGTTGAAACAGCCGCTTATGAATTTGAGAGTGAAGAACAAGCACTGGCACGTTTTAACGAAGAGTTTGGGCCCCATTTAGATGAATTTTCGAAGCGTTGCTTGTTTCTTGAAAATCCAGCAGGAGAAGTAATCGGCACGACAACTGGTTGGTATGGTAAGGAAGAAGAATGGGATGAAGTCATTGGTCGCATTCACTGGGTCAGCATTGTCCCGGAGTACCAAGGCAAAGGACTGGGCAAACCGTTACTAACAGCTGCCATGAAAGTCATGGCAAAATACCATGACGAAGCCTACCTTAGCTCGCGGACAACTAACTACAGAGCCTTGAATATGTACAGACAACATGGCTTTATCCCCCTTGTACGTAATGCATACGAAGAAGAAGCGTGGGTACTAGTGGAAGAGAAATTAGATCGAAAACTAGTATAAAGAATAATTGTTCTTCTACTAGTACTATGAATGGAAAGGACAATCGAAAAAGTGATATAATAGATGTAAAATTAGGAGGTTGGGAATGCATTCAATTGATGAGTTTGTACTTTATACGGCAGAAGATGGAGATGTAAATTTAAAGATTTTTTTAGAAAGTGAAACACTTTGGTTATCTCAAAAAATGATGGGCGATCTTTTTGACGTCGAGTCACATACAATTACATACCATCTAAAAGAAATCTATAAAAGTGAGGAATTAGTAAAATTATCAACTACTAGGAATTTTAGAGTAGTTCAACGAGAAGGACAAAGAGATGTAGCTCGAGATATTGAGTTTTATAATTTAGATGTGATTATAGCAGTTGGCTATCGAGTGAACTCAAAAAGAGCTACTCAATTCAGAATTTGGGCAACTAAAGTTCTGAGAGAATACATAGTAAAGGGCTTTGTACTAGATGAAGAAAGATTAAAGCAAGGACAAGATGTCTTCGGAGAAGATTATTTTAAAGAGTTACTTGAAAAAGTTCGTTCAATTAGAGCGAGTGAAAGAAGGATCTATGACCTCTAGAAAGAGTACCCCTTCTGTATGGATACAGTAGGGGGTGAAT